>JBMSHA010000015.1:0-16293 GCA_049416245.1 Flavobacteriales bacterium
GCCTACCCAAGTCACCGTTTCGATTGCGGTGAGCAGCCGGTTTTCGGTGGAAGCACTTGACGAATTGTACGCGGGTGTGCACAAGGCGTGCGCAGTCTACGGCGTAGATTTGGTTGGAGGCGATACGTCTTCCTCGACCTCCGGATTGATGATCACCGTCACGGCCATTGGACTCGTGGATGGCGATGCGGCCGTATCGCGCTCTGGGGCCAAGGCCGGGGATTTACTCGTGGTTTCTGGCGATTTAGGCGGTGCCTACATGGGCTTGCAAATTCTTGAACGGGAAAAAGTGGTATTCCAATCAGCACCCACGGCTCAACCGGATTTGTCCGGGCACGAGGGCATCTTGGAGCGGCAACTTAAACCCGAAGCCCGCACCGATGTGGTTCGGGAGTTGGCGGATTTGAAGCTGAAGCCCACATCCATGATCGATGTATCGGACGGTCTGGCCTCCGAGATTTTCCATTTGTGCGCGAGTTCGGGATTGGGCGTTAAACTCTTCGAGGAAAAGTTGCCCATCGACCCGCATACTTACAAAACAGCCCGTGACTTCAACCTCGATCCCACCCTCTGCATGTTGAGCGGTGGCGAGGATTATGAACTGCTCTTCACCATCGCCCAAGACGATTACGAAAAGGTGCGGAACCATCCGAAACTCACCGTGATCGGTCACATGGTGGAGGACACGGCGGAGAAAACGCTCATCACCAAAAACGGTTTGGAGACGCCATTGAAGGCGCAAGGTTGGGACGGCATCCAAAAGTCTAACAAAAGC
Source organism: Flavobacteriales bacterium (assembly GCA_049416245.1). Taxonomy (GTDB): domain Bacteria; phylum Bacteroidota; class Bacteroidia; order Flavobacteriales_D; family Sanyastnellaceae; genus UA16. The sequence goes on from JBMSHA010000015.1 coordinate 776, forward strand.
TCAGAGGATTAAGCATGTGCGGGATCACGGGGATTTACGGAATTGAACGCCGCGACCTGTTTCCCGAAGCGTGCGCGGCCGTAGGCCGGATGACGGATGCCATAGCGCATCGCGGACCGGACGCGTCGGGTGTTTGGATGGAGGAGGACGAAGTCGTGTTGGGGCATCGACGCTTGAGCATTATCGACACCCGGGATGTTTCTAATCAACCGTTTATCGATTCGGTAACAGGTGACGTTTTGGTTTTTAACGGCGAAGTCTACAACTACCGGAAGTTGCGTGCAGAGTTGAGCGGAAGCTACGCGTTCAAGACCGACAGCGATACGGAGGTGGTGCTCGCCGCGATGCAAGTTTGGGGACGGGCCGCACTGCAGGAGTTCAATGGCATGTTTGCCTTTGCTTATTGGAATCAATCCCAACGTGAGTTGTTGATTGCACGCGATCGGATGGGAATCAAACCGGTATATTACACCCAAGCCCGAGGAGCGGTTTTGTTTTCGAGTGAAGTGCGGTCCTTGTTGGCCTCAGATTGGGTCGAACGGCGCCACGACCCGGTAGCTTTGGTGGATTACTTGCGCTACCAAACGGTGCACGCACCCCGTACCATGGTCGAAGGCATTCGATTGCTTGAGCCCGGACATTGGTTGCGATTGAACGGGGAAGAAATGGAAACGGGGTGTTGGTGGGATGCTGCCGCAGCCGCAGATCCGTCCACGCAAAAACCAAGAGAGGAGCACTTAAAAACCGTTCGAGACACGTTGCGTGATGCTGTGGAACTGCGGATGCGATCGGACGTGCCGCTGGGAGCGTTTTTGTCTGGAGGCATTGATTCGAGCGCGATCGTCGGGCTCATGAAGGAGGCAACAGATCAGCGGGTTTCAACGTTCAGCGTAACCTTCAATGAAGGCGAATTCGACGAAAGCCCCTATTCACGGCTCATCGCAAAACGATTTGACACGGATCATCATGAAATTCGCTTGACTCCGGACGCGTTTTTACAAGAGGTACCGGCGGCATTGGATGCCATGGATCATCCAAGCGGTGATGGACCCAATACCTACGTGGTGAGTCGCGCGACCAAAGAGGCTGGAATCACCGTCGCTTTGAGCGGATTGGGAGGAGATGAACTGTTCGCCGGTTACCCGGTGTTCAAGCGGACCCGTGAGATGTGGGAGAAACGTTGGTTGAGTTCTTGGCCACGGGGGCTCCGCAAAATGGTTGGCGCGGCCTACGCCGGTTATAAAAAGGAAGGTACCGCCTACAAAATGGCGGACATCCTCGCCGGGGATTACTTCGACTTGGAGCACACATATCCTTTGTCGCGTCAAGTCTTCCTTGAACGTGATATCCGCCAACTCACGCCCGACCTGACGACGACGCCAAATGCGGTTTTTCAATGGTTGCAATCTGCCTTGGCGCATAAGACGGCAGGTTCCAATTTGCCCATGCTATCTCAAGTCAGTCTAGCCGAAATGTGGACCTACATGGGACACACCCTTTTGCGTGATACCGACCAAATGTCGATGGCGCATGCGTTGGAAGTGCGGGTGCCATTTTTGGATCACCGCCTGGTAGCTGCTGCATTGTCGATTGACGACGATGCGAAGTGGCCAACGTCACCCAAACAATTGCTCACGGACGCATTACCCGACTTGCTCCCTCGGGAGGTCATTGACCGACCCAAAATGGGCTTTACCCTTCCTTGGGAAGTTTGGATGAAATCTTCTCTGAAGCCGCTGTGCAAGAAGGGTTTGAGTTTTCTGAGCAATTTGGAATCGGTGGACAGCCGGGAAGTTGAAGGCATATGGGAGGCGTTTTTAGGAGGCAATCCGCGGTGGTCGTTTTCGCGGATTTGGTCGTTGGTCGTCTTAGGATATTGGATGGAACGCAATGGAATCAACTGACCGCAAACGCATCCTCATCTCAGTGGATTGGTTTCCGCCGGCTTTCCGCGCTGGAGGGCCCATTCGCAGTACCGGGAACCTTGCGGAGTTTTTGACAGGTCACCACGATATTTGGGTGGTAACGGGCAACCGGGATTTGGGAAGTGATGAGCCGGTAGTAGACGAACCAAACACCTGGCTTGAGCGAGATACCGCGTTCGGTTCGTACCATGTGTGGTACGGGGAAGCGTTGAATCGATCGACTTGGACGCAAATATTGGCCCATGTTCAACCGGACGTCGTGCACTTGAACAGCCTTTATTCTAAAGCATTCACGTTGCTTCCTCTGCGCTTATTGCGCCCATCGAATCGTGCAAAAGTGGTGCTTGCTCCCCGGGGTATGCTGGGTGCTGCGGCGTTGGGAATCAAGCCGCTCAAAAAATCACTTTTTCTCATCGCTGCCCGAACATTCGGTTGGATGGATCGGGTGCTGTGGCATGCGTCCACTTTGGAGGAGCAGAGGGAAATAAAGAACGTGTTTCCAGCGGCTGCGATTTTGGTGGCACAAAACCTGCCATCGTCCTTGCCTTCCGCAAACCCGCCGCGTCCCGCGGATGCTTGGCGCATTGTCATGGTGGGTCGGATTCACCGGGTGAAGAATTTGGCGTTCGGGCTGAAGGCATTGCTTGAAGCACCTTCGGCACGTCCCATCGAGGTTGATTTCATCGGACCCGTGGAGGACGAATCGTACGCATCCGAATTGCAAGCCATTGCAGCCGCAAGCGCGGACGCAAAGGTTCGATTTTTGGGCGGAATACCGCCGACGGAGCTGCGCCCTCATTTCCAATCAGCGCATTACCTGTTGTCGTCTACCACCCAAGAAAACTTCGGCCACTCCATCGTAGAAGCTTGGGCGCACGGCTGCCCGGTGCTCATCAGCGACCGCACGCCGTGGCGAGATCTCGAGGCGAAAGGCATCGGGTGGGACTGGGCGCTGGAGCAGGAGACTTGGCACGAGGGTTTGACCCAAGCACTGGCGCTCAACCCCGAGCAATGGACTGAGAAATCCGAAGCATCGCGCGCGTTTTTTTCGGACCACGTTCGCAGCGCCGAATCAGAACGCGCTAACTTGGCCTTATTCGAGTGATGAATCGCGTCAACGCCCTTTTTGGAATCCACTACCCGATCATTCAGGCGGGCATGATTTGGTGCAGCGGCTGGGAATTGGCCAGCGCGGTGTCCAACGCCGGTGGCCTCGGAATCTTGGGCGCAGGTTCGATGTACCCGGAAGTGTTGCGCGATCAAATCCGCAAATGCCAAGCCGCCACGGACCGCCCATTTGCGGTGAACGTGCCGTTGTTGTACCCTTCCATTGAAGAGCACATGGCGAGCATCGTGGAGCTCGGTGTGCCCATTGTCTTTACCAGCGCCGGCAACCCGAAAACGTGGACGCAGCACTTGAAGTCGCACGGAATCAAGGTCGTCCACGTGGTGAGCAGCGTGAAATTTGCCCTCAAAGCTGAGGCAGCAGGGGTAGATGCCGTTGTTGCGGAGGGGTTTGAGGCTGGGGGCCACAACGGGCGGGAGGAAACAACGACCTTGTGTTTGATTCCTGCGGTAGCGGATGCCATCCAAATTCCGCTCATCGCTGCCGGTGGGATTGGCGATGCACGAGCCACCTTGGCTGCGTTCGCCTTGGGGGCTGAAGGCGTGCAAATCGGCAGCCGGTTTGTTGCAACACCCGAATCTTCAGCTCATCAGGCCTTCAAAGAACGTGTCGTCGCTGCAGGGGAAGGCGCCACGCGGCTCAGCCTCAAAGCCCTGACTCCGGTGCGCCTGCTCGATAACGCGTTTGCTCAGGAAGTGGCCGCGGCGGAACAAGCCGGTCAGTCCCCCGAACAGCTGCAGGCTTTGCTGGGCCGGGGCCGTGCGAAAAAGGGCATGTTCGAAGGCGACTTGGAGGGAGGAGAATTGGAAATCGGCCAAGTCAGCGGCCAAATCAAATCCTTGCAGCCCGCGGCTGAAATCGTCGCCGACCTGGTGAGTGGGTACCGCGCGCTTACAGCGGGAATGGAAGACCCTCGGTTTCATTGGTCGTGAGCGTCGCTTCCGCCTGTATCCTATTCTACGACGGCGAATGCGGTTTATGCGATCGTGCGGTGATGTGGCTTTGGGACCGAACAACTCCGGAGCTCAAGTTTGCCCCGTTGCAGGGAGTAACGGCCAGCCGGCTTCTTCCCGCGGAACTCACCCAGCCACCGTTGGCATCGTTGGTGGTTTACGCTCATGGGCGAGCACATACTCAGGTGGATGGGCTGCGCACGCTGATGCCCACGACCAGCGGAGTAACACGGTTGCTGCTGCAATGCTTGACGCACCCGGTATTGGCGTGGGCAACGGGCATGGGCTACCGTTGGGTGGTGCGCCATCGCCATCGTTTGTTCAGGCCGCGCTGCCTTGTTCCACAAGACAAAAGCCGCCTACTTCCCTAATGTGTGGTCGTTGAAATGATCCAGGATGGCCCGTGCGACTTTCAAATTGACGACAGCGAGCAACTGCTCTTCGGATGCTTGGCGTATCGCATCAACGGTTTTGAAATGAGCCAACAGTTCATGGCGTGTTTTGGGCCCGATGCCACGGATGTCATCGAGCTCCGACCGCAGCGCGGCCTTACTGCGCCGCTTGCGGTGATGTTCCAATGAGAACCGGTGTGCCTCGTTGCGCAAATGTTGAATCAATTTGAGCGTGGAAGACCGCTTGTCCAAATACAAAGGATGCTGGTCGCCGGGATAATAAATCTCTTCCAAGCGCTTGGCGATGCCGATGATGGCGATTCTTCCGCGGAGGCCGAGCGATTCTAACGCCTCCAAGGCGTGCGATAATTGGCCTTTACCCCCGTCGATTACGATGAGCTGCGGTAGCGGTTCGCCTTCGGTGAGTAGTCGGTGGTAGCGCCGGTGGACTACCTCGGTCATGGAGGCGAAATCATCGGGACCGTCGACCGTGCGGATGTTGAATTTGCGGTAATCGGATTTTGCGGGCTTTCCGTTTTTGAAGACGACGCACGCCGAGGCGGGATTGGTGCCCTGAATGTTCGAGTTGTCAAAGCATTCAATGTGGACGGGAAGTTCGGTCAGCCGAAGGTCTTCTTTGGCGGTTTCGAGCAAGCGCTGAGTAGCGGCTTCGGGATGGGTTTGTTCGAGTTGCTTCTGGCGATCGCGCATGAAGAATCGCGCGTTGCGTTCGGACATCTCGACAAGGCGAAGTTTGTCTCCGCGCTGCGGAACGTGCAGGTGAACGCCGTCCAGGGGCAATTCGATTTCGAAGGGCGTGTAGATGGTGTTGGCGTCGCTGCCAAATTTGTCACGCATCTGCACAATCGCGGCTTCCAAGATTTCACGCGCGTCTTCCCCGAGTTTACGCCGCACCTCGGAGGTGTGGCCTTTGGTGATGGTGCCGTTCTGGATTTTCAGGAAATTGACATAGGCACAACGCGCGTCTTGAACAACGGAATACACCTCGACATCATCGATGCCGGTATGAACGATGGTGTTTTTGGCTTGGTATTTCTTGACGGCAGCCAATTTGCGTTTGAATTGCTCGGCTTCCTCAAATCGGAATTCGCTTGCTGCGGATGCCATCTGCTTCTCCAACGTCCGCACGACTTCGCCCAAATGACCGCGCAACAGGTGCCGAATTGCGGCGATGCTCTCGTTGTAATCGCCCTCAGATTGCTTTCCTACGCAAGGCCCTTTGCAGTTGCCGATGTGGTATTCGAGGCACACACGAAACTTGCTGGCGGCGATGTTCTCCTCCGTGAGCGCAAGTGCGCAGGTACGAATGGGGTAGAGTTTTCGGCACAAGTCCAGGACCGTGTGCATCACCTTGACGCTGGGAAACGGGCCAAAATATTCACTGCCGTCCTTGATGAATTGGCGGGTGGCGAAGATGCGCGGAAAGCGCTCTTTCTTGACTACAATGAAAGGGTAGGTTTTGTCGTCTTTGAGCTGGATGTTGTAGAGCGGCTTGTGCTCTTTGATGAGGCTGTTTTCGAGCAGCAAGGCGTCAGATTCCGTCGGCGCGATGAGCCATTGGATGTCGTGAATTTTCGAGACCAATAAACGGGTTTTGCCGGGTTGCTGCTGTTTGGTGAAGTAGCTGGAGACGCGCTTTTTGAGGTTTTTTGCTTTGCCCACGTACAACAACCGGCCGTCCGAATCGAAATATTGATACACGCCGGGTTGGTGCGGCATGCGTGCAAGGGCGTTTTCGATGTGTTCGGATTTTGCCATGGCTGATGCGAAGTTCGGGCGGATTCTCCAACTAAATTCGTCCCATGGTTTTTGTCACCGGTGGTACGGGGTTGGTTGGGCGCCATTTGGTGGATGAATTGTTGCGCGAAGGCCATAAGGTTCGGGCGCTTTGTCGGCCTGAGACGAATCGCGGACAATTGACCCATTTTCTCGAAGCCTGCGGTACGGCGACAACGCAACTTGAATGGGCCGAGGGCGATATGCAGGACGGATTTTTCTTGGAGGAAGTCCTTGAGGGATGCACGCGGGTTTACCATTGCGCGGCTTTGGTGTCCTTTCACCGGAAGGATGCAGAAGCATTGATGCGAATCAACCGGGATGCGACGCGTACGCTGGTCAATGCGATGCTGCACAAGGGCGTGGAGGAGTTGGTTCATGTGAGCTCAGTGGCGGCGTTGGGCCGGAAGCCCGGTGAACCGGTTCATGAGGACGTTCCATTCGAAGATGGTCGAGATGTAAGCCAATACGCGCGTTCTAAATTTGCGGCTGAATTGGAGGCGTGGCGAGGTCAAGAGGAAGGTTTGCGCGTGCTGGCGGTCAATCCTGTGATTGTCCTAGGTCCGGGTGACTTCACCCGAAGCTCCTCGATGTTATTCACCTTGGTGCACAAGGGGCTGAATTGGTACCCAACAGGTTCCAATGGTTTCGTTTCAGCCCGAGACGTAGCAAGAGCCACGGCATTGCTCGCGACCCACGGATGTTGGGGTGAACGATTTGTGCTGTGTGGAGTGAACACTTCATACAAGGCGTTGATGGACGCCATTGCCCAAGCATTGAATGTCCAAGCGCCGCAGCGGCCGTTGCGCAGTTGGATGATGGGTGCGGCTTGGCGCTTGAGCGCGTTATACGAGGCGCTGACCGGTCGTCGTGCGCCCATTTCCAAAGAGTCGGTGGAGACCACGAACAAACTTCACGCCTACGCGAGTGATAAACTGGAACGGACGCTCGCTGAAAAGGGCGTGGCATGGCGTTACGAAACCCTCCAAGAAACGGTAGAAGGCACCGTTCCGTTCGTTACGGACGCGCTCGGCTCGGCACGGAGGCCCCTGAATTCGTAGCGTTTTCTTCTTCAACCAACCGACGCTCAAGCTGGGTTAGGTTTTCAGCAACCTCTTCGAGCAACCCGTCCAAAGCCTCGGGTCGCTGATACCACCAAGCGTACGTTTCGGTGTATCGCGCTTCCGTGACGCCCCACCGTTCAAATAATTCGGCATAGTGGGATTGAATGCGAAGATCTTCGTCATCGTTTCGAAAGAACCTTTGCTTGAGCACGCCTTCGATGAGGTGTACCTCGGTGAGTACCTGCAGGAACGTATCGCGTGGGATGACTTCGGCGGGTGCCTCAGGCTCCGCAAAATTTGGGCCGCTGTTGCAACCGGCAATGAATGGGAAAATCAAGAACCAATGCGCTTTCATGGCTTCATCGATTGAAGGTCAATCGCTGGCCAGCGTGATTTCCAGGCTCGGTCAGCACGCGGTCCCCATCGTACACCTGCACGCCATTCACCCACGTGCCGCGGATTCGCGATTTGAAGGCCGCGCCTTCGAAAGGCGACCACCCACATTTGTACAGAATATTGGATTTGCTGACGGTCCAAGAATCGTTGGGGTCGACGAGCACCAAATCGGCTTGGTACCCGGGTCGAATGTATCCGCGCCCTTCGATATCAAACAGGTCGGCGACCCGGTGCGCCATGAGGTTCACGACATCTTCAACAGGCAACACGCCTTGATGCACCATTTCCAACATTGCCGGCAGTGCGTGTTGGACCAAAGGCCCGCCGGAAGGTGCCTGGAAGTACGAACCGCTTTTCTCTTCGATTGTGTGGGGCGCGTGGTCGGTGGCCACCACATCAATGCGTCCGTTGAGAATACCAGCGCGGATCGCCTCGCGATCATCCGCCGTTTTCACCGCGGGATTCCATTTGATGTGGGTGCCTTTGGTTTCATAATCGGTGTCCGTGAACCACAGGTGGTGGATACACGCCTCGGCGGTGATCCGCTTTTCAATGGAAGGGATGTCGTTGCGGAAGAGGCCCACTTCACGTGCGGTGGAGATGTGCAGAATGTGGAGGCGTGTGTTGTGCTTCTCGGCGAGTTCAACGGCCATGGAAGAAGACCGGTAACAGGCTTCTGCGCTGCGGATTAGCGGGTGCTGGCCGATGGGAACGAATTCGCCAAACCGCTCGCGTGCGGCAGCGGTGTTTTGCCGGATGGTCGCCTCGTCTTCACAATGCGTCGCAACCAGGGTAGGGCTTTCTTTGAAGACAGCCTCCAACACCGTTCGGTTGTCCACCAGCATATTTCCTGTTGAAGAGCCCATGAAAACCTTGACGCCGCAAATGCGCCTAGGATCTGTTTTCAGGACCTCTTCGATGTTGTCGTTCGAGGCGCCCATGAAAAATGAGTAGTTCACTGCGCTGACTTCGGCGGCCCGGTCGTATTTGTCTTGGAGAAGCTGCTGAGTCAGGGCCTGCGGCACCGTGTTGGGCATCTCCATGAACGAGGTAATGCCGCCGGCCGCCGCCGCCGCCGATTCGGTTGCGATTTCTCCTTTGTGGGTGAGGCCGGGTTCGCGAAAATGGACTTGATCATCAATGGCCCCGGGCATGAGCCACAAGCCTTCGCAATCGATTTGTACAGCTTCAGGGGCTTCAGGATGCGTGTCGCAGGCTGCTCCGACGGCTGCAATGGTGCCATCGCGGGAGATGAGAACATCTCCGACCTGAACGTTTCCTTCGTTGACAATGTTGGCGCGAATGAATCGGGTCGGAGTGGCTGACATGCTCTTTTAGTTGTGCGGTTTTCGCGGTCTGATGGGGCGGAACCGCATTTGGAGCACTCCGAGAAATGCTTCCCGGAAAATGTTCATGCTCATTTTGCTCGTTCCAAACTCCCGATCGACAAAGGTAATAGGCACTTCGGCGATGCGAAAGCCCAACCTTCTTGCATTGTACTTCATCTCAATTTGGAAGGCATATCCGATGAATCGAATGCGGTCCAAATCGATGGTTTGCAGCACGCGCGTTCTGTAACATTTAAAGCCGGCGGTGCTGTCACGCACCCCCAACCAAAGCACCGTATTCACGTAAACGGAAGCGAAATAACTCATGAGGATGCGCCCCACCGGCCAATTGCTGACTTTGCCGCCGCGCACGTAGCGCGAACCCACGGCAACATCCGCCCCATCGAGGCATGCTTGGCGCAGGCGCTCGAGGTCGTTGGGGTTGTGGGAGAAATCACAGTCCATCTCGTAAATGAGCTCGTAGCCTCGCTCCATGGCCCAACGGAAACCCGCGATATAGGCGGTTCCGAGCCCTAGCTTTCCCGAACGTTCGAGCAAATGAATCCGGTCAGGCTGTTGTTGCTGTGCTTCTTTCACCGCGTTGGCGGTTCCATCGGGGGATCCGTCGTCGACGATGAGCACATGGAAAGGCGAAGGCAGGTTCATGACCGTATCGAGCATCCGATGGATGTTCTCGATTTCGTTATACGTGGGGATGATGACGAGACTTTCGGCCATGGTTCGCTTATTCAGCAGCTCATTCGGAGCAAGTTAATTTCGGAAACTGTCAAATGGCGAAAGCTTCCGCGAGGGACATCTTTTTTGGTCAAAGGTCCCAAGGTCACCCGGTCCACTTTGATCACATGATAGCCCAATTGCTCCAGCATCCGCCGCGCAATCCGGCTTCGACTTGATACGACTTTGAGACCGATTTGGTTGCGTTCCTCGTTGGCAAATTCTGCTTCATCCGCGCGAACGAATCCCTTGTCGACGACAACTCCTTTCTTCAACTCGTCCAGATGCGCTTGCTGCACGCGTTCTCCGAGCACCACGTGATACAGCCTAGCCGCACCCGAGGTGGGGTGATTCATGCGAACCATGAGCTCTTCATCGTTCGTGAACAGCATCAATCCAGTGCTCTCGCGATCGAGCTTGTCGATGGATCGGATTTCTTCTTTGCACGCTTTGCCCACCAATTCCAGTACTCCACGGCGCGCTCGGGCATCGCCTGGGGAAGTCCCAAAACCCTTGGGTTTGTTCAATAAAACGTATCGCTTTGTTTCCGGTCGTATGGACGTGCCTCCCACTTGAACGGTGTCCCCTGCATTGACCTTGTAGCCCATTTGAACGACGATTTCACCGTTGACAGTAACCACGCCGGATTCGATGAGGGCATCCGCTTCTCGACGTGAGCATACCCCGGCATTGGCGATGTAGCGGTTGAGGCGGAGGGGACCGCCTGCTTGACCCAACGGTTTTTTGTGTGGCGCAGGACCTTTTCCATGGGGACGGAAATCCTTTCGGGCCGGACCTGATTTGCGCTTGCCGCGTGATGAATCAGCTCCGGAACGCGTTCCCGATTGCGAATCCGATCGCGCGCCTGTGCGTGAACCGGCTCGCGCATTTGAACGACCAGAAGAGGCGGGTTTTTTCATGCCTCAAAGATACCGCATCACGGGAGGCAAACGAATGCATCTTCAATGTGTTGGATTCGACGGAAATTTTGAGCGTATTCGATGCTGATGATGTCGAAACGAATGTGTTTGGCATCGATATCATGGTGCCTGAGGAAATGATGTGCGGCAGCGGCAATACGGCGCTGTTTGGCGGAGTCAACAGCTTCAATCGCTTGGGCCATGAAGCCACGTTTTCGCACTTTGACTTCAATAAATACCCACGTGTCTTGGCATCGACCGACCAAATCGATTTCCGACCGACCCCAGCGCCAATTTCGCGCCAATACACGCGTATTTCGATTCTCTAAGTGAATGACTGCCAGCGTTTCTCCCCAGCGTCCGCGTTCCGTTGTATTCATCGTTCAAAGAAGGTCCGCAACACGCTACCTTCGCGCCATGATTTTTGAGCGGTGGTGTGGAATTTGTGTGTGCGTTTTGTCGCTGATTCCGGCGCTGCAAGCACAGCAATCGACCGATGAGCAAGAGTGGTATGTGACGTGGGGATACAATCGCTCGGCGTACGCGGAATCCACGGTGCACATGTGGGGCGTTAACAGTGCTGGAACGCCATTTGATTTGACCTTGCATGATGCCCAGGCAAACGACATGCCGGAGCGCTTCCAAGCCAAAGTCTACTTTCATCCCGGTCTTTTCACCATTCCGCAATTCAACGCGCGGTTTGGCAAACGCGTGGCCGAAAATTGGTGGGTTTCGGCGGGCTGGGATCACATGAAGTACAAACTCGAAAAGCAATGGGTGCTGGCAGACGGCTTCGCGTCTGCGCATGATTTCATCGATGAAGCGCCGGAAACTCAGCAATTGGTCTTGGATGGGGATTCCTTGTACTGGGGTCCTGGGTTCAATTTGGAGCACAGCGACGGCATGAACTTTGTCCGATTCAGCGCGGAGCACGAGCATCCACTGTGGGAATCACGCAACGGCGAATTTGCGCTTCGGGCCTTCGAGGCTGCAGGCGCAGGGCTTGTGGTATGCAGCTCGGATTTTCGTTGGGCAGGTGAGCGCGTAAAGAACAACCAGCACATTTCAGGATTGGGAGTGGGCATCCACCTAGGATTCCGGGCGCGATTTCATCGTCGATTTTTTGCCCAAGTCACGGGCCAGGCGGGGGCGGTGACGTTGCCATGGATCCGCATTCAAGGCGCGACAGATGCAGGCGCTGAACAATCCATCCGGTTTGTGGAAGGCGCATTTGCTGTGGGATATCTCATGGGGGGGTCGCATCGCAATGAACAGCGCCGGTGCAACAGCTGTCCACGCTGGTAAACCGCTGCGGTTAGTCCAAAACCAATTCGACGGAGCCGATGGCTTCGTTCCCTTCCAGGATTTGAATGGCGTACACCCCTTCCGGCAGTGGGCTTGAGGGAATGTAAAAAATGCACGCCTCTACCCGGTCGTTGTTGTAGTCGATGGTCCGAGTGGCGCTGATCGCGGTTCCGTCGGAGTTGACCGCTTCCGACTGCTCGCCGAGCAGCACCTGTCCTGCCGTATTCACCAATTGCAAATGCAGGGTTTTCGAGCCCGCCTCTGCGATGCGGTTTTCGAGCAAGGTGAAGCACACCTTGACCATGTCTGTGCGTGATGCGCGGGTGGTCGGGCGCTGCCGACCGTTTGTGAGAACGCGAATGCCTTCGGCAAAAGCCTCTGCGGCCTGCAAGGTTTGCCCCGCAACAATCATCTCCTCCATGTTTTGTTGGCGCTCAACCAAATTGGCATTGCGCTCTTGGATGGCTTCGACCCGAGCGCGCATCTGGTCGTTTTCATCCATTAGGGCAAGGTTGAGCTGGTTGAGGGAATCGATGGTCGCAACGTAACCTTTCATGATGCTGCGCAGGGTTTCCGCCTCTTTTTTAACCTTCCCCAGCTCCCAATTTCCGTTTTTGACTCGGGTGACGAGCTTGTCGATTTGCGTCCGTTGGTCCGCTATTTCTGCCAGCATGAGGGCGTTTTCGGTGGAGAGGGTGTCGTAGCTGAAACGCAATTTCTCCAGGTCAAACAATACTTGATCCCGTTCCAGTGTCAAGGAAGCGTTATCCGTTTCAACCGTTTCGATGGTTTCCGATTTCTGATAAAGTTGCAGGCCCAAAAAGAGGCACAAAAATGCCAACACGGCGGATACAGGGATGAGAATGCGTCGTGAATCCATGGATTGCAAAGGTGCAATAGTCAGGCCAAACTGTCAGCAGCGTTTGCTTACTCCGAAAGCGCAAATCGAATGGGCAGAACGAACTCCACATTCACCGGTTTTCCTTTCTGCATGCCCGGAGTAAAGCCAGGCAATTCACTCACCACACGCACGGCGGCTTTGGATAACTCTTCGGGTCCCTTGACAGCTTTGGCTTCGGCGACTTGTCCTGTTTTGTCCACGATGAATTGAACGAAGACTGTTCCTTCGATGCCCGCAGCTTGCGCGTCTTCAGGGTAAATCAACTTGTTCATCACGTGTTCCATGATGCTTTGGTTGCTGCAAGTCTCGCGTTCCGTTCGGTCCTCGATTCCGGCACAGGAATTCAAAACAGGCATGACTTCTGGGGATTTCATCGCTTCATTTTGAGCGGTGGACTCGGAGGTGAATCCCAGCATGGTCCAGCAAATCAAAGCGAAAGACAATGCGGTAGGGCGGATGGAAATTTGCATGCTGAAAAATAGGAATTTATTCGACGGTCAAACGCCAAAGCGCATCAGATTCGTCTCTTCCGTGTCAAAATTTCATTCGAGAGCAGCCTTCAAATTGTTGATAACCATGGTTCATAGCTTTTAGGAAATCAAACGAATCCCCTTGACTTGACCCGCTAACTTGCTTCCAAACGAAATAAAATTTGCCCATGAAACGGATTTTTACTTTTATGATGTTGGCTGCCGTCTGCAGCTTGCAAGCACAGGAGCGATACCTGGACGAAGTGTTCGACGAGGTGGTGGTCACGGAGGATGTCGAGTATGCTTCCAACATCACGGTCATTACAGCATTGCAAGGTTTGCCGCCGATGGCGATGACTCAGTTTATGGATGTCTACGAGCCTGCGGGTGATACGTTGGACAGCCGTCCGCTCATTCTGATGTTCCACACAGGCAATTTTTTGCCGCAGTATCTCAACGGATCGGCGCTGGGTACACGCAAGGACAGCAGCATTGTTTCCTTGTGCGAGCGCTTCGCGCGCATGGGATATGTAACGGCTTCTGTCGATTACCGCTTGGGATGGAATCCGCTGGCGGGCACTCAGGTGGAACGCACGTACCAATTGATCAACGCAGCCTATCGCGGGGTGCAAGACGCGCGTACGGCTGCCCGTTACTTCCGTATGAATGCAGCGGAGATGGGCAACGAGTATGGCATCGACCCCGATAAAGTGGCGATGTTCGGTGATGGTACAGGTGGATACATCACGTTAGCTTCCGCCACGCTTCAGGATTACAACGACATCATCCTCACGAATACCGGCGATCCCATTGCGAGCTTCTGGTACGATCCGGGCGACGGATCCTACATCCCCATGGTCATCGAGGCCATCAACGGCGACCCCGAGGCAAAGCAAGACGGGTTCGCACCTGACGGAACGCAGTTGTGTGTGGGCCATTACCCAGAATACAGCTCCGAGTTCAACTTCCAAATGAACATGGGCGGTGCCATGGGTTCGGCCGAATGGTTGGACGCAGGTGATGTGCCGATGGTGAGTTTCCATTGTCCACACGATCAGTTCGCGCCGTACACAACCGGTGTGGTTGTGGTCCCGACGACCAACGAACCGGTGATTGAAGCAACAGGAGCCTACGACTTCCACACGCTCATCAACGCCCAAGCTGCACCGAATAACAACGACGTGTTCCAAAGCTTGAATTTGGCAGACGACGTTTCATTGGCAGCGAATGCCTTGAACGACGGCATGGACGGATTGTACCCGGTCTTGAACAATTACGTGGACGGAGCACCATCGGAGCCTTTTGATTCGTCACCTTGGCAATGGTGGGATGTGGCAGTGACCCAAGCGGTCGATTCTGCAAATGGATCCAACATTGCCGCCAATGGCCTCATGATGAATCCGACCATGGGCGTGGAAGAAGCGTCGCCTTGGTTGGACATCATTCAAGGCTACACGGCGCCACGCATGGCGGCTGCTTTGGGATTGACGGAGCCGGTTGTTGGTGTGAATGAGGTTGTTGAGGCCGATACCTTTACGGTGTATCCAAATCCGACCAGCGGACTGGCGACCATTGCGTTCACGAAACCTGCGCCGTTCTGTTCGCTCTATACTTTGGACGGACGCATCGTTCGGCAGTGGCCCTTGGTGGGGATTGACGGTCGTTTTTCAGTCGACTTGAGTAACCTTTCTACTGGTACGTATGTTGTGCAAATTGGAACCGAATCGCAGTTGATTTCGATCGCTCGATGAGGTTGATTTTTTGATGAATTTGAATTGATTTTGGATTTGACCCCGAGTGATTCATCACTCGGGGTTTTTTGAAATTTCCCCCATTATTCATGACCACTTCCACTAACCCTGCTCCTTGGAAGCGCATTTTGGCCATTCTGCGGCCGCTCGTTATCGACCGTCTGCAAATCCGGGATCTCGCGGAACCAGAAGCGACCATTGAAGGAATCAAAAAGGACATCGAGTTCCGCGGATTCAACGTTTGGATTTTGGTATTTTCTATTGTGATTGCCAGCATCGGTCTGAACGTGGACTCGACGGCGGTGGTCATAGGTGCCATGCTGATTTCACCGTTGATGGGACCGATCATGGGCTTTGGGCTCGGCGTTGGTATTAATGACGCAGCCACAGTGCGGAAGTCCTTGGTCAACTTGGGGGTTGCAACGGGCATAGCCGTGGCATCTTCTGCGCTGTAC
>JBMSHA010000016.1:0-15370 GCA_049416245.1 Flavobacteriales bacterium
CTCATCTCCAGCCAGTTGGAATGATGCTTCCGTCAAACTCCAACCGGTATATCGAATGGAATCGATAGCCACCGCGCAGTTTACCCCGAAGCCTGACGGCAACCGCATCGATTCGAGAAAGTCTTCGTTGGATTCAGCAGTGTTTTCTGTTTCCATGAATTCCAAAACCGGTAAATGCACACTTCCCGCCCACGTGGACGTGGTCCCCGTCCTGTTCCCCGATGCCAACCAAGAATCCCAGTCAACTTGACCATCGAATTGGATGCCATCCCATGACCCACTCAACGCATGGATCGAAAGCTTTTGGGGATTGGCAGATCCGCTCGCGCTCATTGTCCACGGCACGCCGTCCCAGCGTCCGGCGCCATCCTCAAGCCTCCATTCTGCGTCGATTGAGAGGTTTCCTGTGCGTCTTTGCGCCCAGGTGCCATCCCATGAAAATTGACCGGCTGTGGGCCAATCATAACTTCCCAGAACCTGCAAGTCGCATTCAGCCCATTCAATTTCCCCCTTCCCTGTTGCCGCATAAGTTCCGGACTCGAATTGGATGTTCTCAACCCGCCCATTCCATGCCAAACCAGCAGCTGTGACGGCAGCCCTTGGCACATCCGCGCGCCATTCGCCATGTTCATATTTCAGCCAAATGCTACCGCCCACAAGGCAACGGAAGAAACCCTCATCAATCGGGATTTCCCAAGGGTGCCGTGCCAAGTCCCAATTGGATTTGAAAACACCGGCCTCCCAAGAAAAAGACCCCGAAGCCGCGGCATCATTTTGCATAGAACCCCAAGGTTCGGGCAACGGGACCAAGGCTTGGAGTGTTTGCAGGTCCATCCGTAAGATGTTTCCTGTGAATGCCCATTCGCTATGGTCATCGTTTCCGCTGATGGATGCATTGAACCCCATCCACTGAACTTTAGAAAGGTTCACTGCCACGGCCTTCTTCTCCCTATCCCACGAGCCGTTTCCGGCCCATGTAATGGCCGATTCCGTGGTGAATTGCGGGGATGAAAATGCGGATAACTTACCAGATCCGTCCACGGAAAACGTGGTATCCGACTCGCTTAGTTGAACCGTTGCCCCCTCAATTTGACACGACACCGAACCCAAGGTCAAGTCCACGGATTGTAGGCGTAATTGCTCGATTGCAATCGATGCTACCTTGGAAGTGGTGTCGGTATCGTCAAAATGCCACACATCCGTATTCCATTGGCCCTGCTCATCTTCGCGCAGGTGGATCCGCGCATTCGAAATGTCGAGATTGGACAGCTCGTAATTCCCATGCCAGAGGGCCCAGGCATTGCAGGCGAGTTGAATTTGTTCGGCACGCAACAAGGTGTCTGGAGATGCACCCGAATCCAGGAGCCAAACACCTTCCATCACAAGCGACACGTGGGGAAATTGAGACCACATGTCGAGGTTGATTTCGGTGATGTGTGCATCGGTCTTGAGCCCGCGCTCGATGGTTTTCAATAGGGCTTGAGCGATTCGGTCTTCATTGGCGGCAAGCCATGCGGTCGCAGCACCCAATCCGGCGACGATGATTCCTAAGGAAATGATCAATATGAGTCGAGTGCGTGGCATGATGAATCCCCAGTCCGAAGCTATAGTCTTGAACGATGTCCCGTGCACAAGCATTGTGCCGAATGCAAACAGTTTGAAGTGGAAGACGCATCTTTGTCTTATGAAGAAACGAACCTTCTTGAAATTGGCCGGTACAGCGGGTGCCGGCTTATTGATTGCGCCTCTGGCGAGCTGTGGAACCGGCAGTCAATCGTCCCAAGCGGAACGTCCAGCCGTGAAAGGGATGAAGCCGAAGCCGTTCCTGTTCGAACAAGAACCGCTCGGATACGGTTTTGATGCGTTGGAGCCGGCCATTGATGCGGCCACGATGGAGATTCATTTTGGCAAGCACCACGCAGGTTATGTAAACAAACTGAACAAGGCCTTGAGTGCTGCGAATGGTGCTTTCGACGGACTTTCGCTCATCGAATTGCTGCAAACCATCAAGCCTGAGGACACGGCATTGAGGAACAATGGGGGCGGTCATTACAACCACACTTTGTACTGGCGCACGCTGCAACCCGGGGGAGCGACGGAGCCGGTGGGTGAATTGAAGGCGGAAATTGAGGCAACGTTTGGATCGGTGGATGATTTCAAAACGGCTTTTGCCACGGCAGGGGCCAAACGATTTGGTAGCGGTTGGGCTTGGTTAATCCGCAATGCACAGGGTCAACTTGAAGTGATGAGTACGCCCAATCAGGACAACCCGTTGATGACCAACATCGCTGAAACCTCAGGCATGCCACTGCTGGGAATGGATGTTTGGGAGCACGCTTACTACTTGAATTACCAAAACCGCAGAACGGCATACATTGACGCGTTCATGTCCCTCGTGAATTGGGACGTGGTTGCGGCTAATGCTGCGCAGGCACAATCCGCTTGAGGCTACCACTGGAAGTCATCCCACCTTGGGTGATCAGTTTGCGGAAAGCGGCGTTGTTTTCCGGAGACAAGACGTAGGACTGTTTTTCACCTTGCCCAGCAGATTCAAGCCCCTCGGCTTGAAGAATTTCCTGCCAAACTGCTACCGCAGCCTCGTTTTTCGCCTCGAATTCCCACAACTTAATTTCGTCTTTCCACCGGCGGCCGAGCGTGATGTTCCATCGTTGCGGGTCGTCTTGTGCTTGGCTGAGAACCAAGTAGCCATGGAATCTGCGCAATCGAGCGGTTTGACCCAATTGAATGGTTTCATCGGAGCTTTCCATGTAAATATGAGTGGGGTGGATTTGAACCGTTAAGTCGTCACCATTGGTCCACGTTCCCTGCCACTTGCCTGGAAAGTGATTGAGATCCCGGCGGTTCAGCGGCATAGGTTCGGTAAACGTCGCATTCGTGCAACCGGTCCAACACAACAGAGCGAGCAAGCAGGGGAGGAGAAATCGCTTCATAGCAGTTAATATCAAATGAGCCAAGCCGCCAGTAATCCGGCGATGAGGCAATAAACGGCAAACACATTCAGGTTCGTGCGTCGCACCAACTTGATCATCCATTGGCATGCGACCCAACCGCTGATGAAGGCGGCCAACGTTCCGGCTCCATATGCCGAGAAGCTGACGGCACTCGCCCCCCCAAAACCCTCTTCGATCAAGTCTTTCAGCTCTAAAGCGGTTGCGCCAAAAATCACCGGTAGCGCCATCAAGAAGCTGAATCGCGCCGCCTCCTCCCTTGAAATCCCCAGGGCGATGGCGGTCCCAATCGTTGATCCCGATCGGCTAATTCCCGGTATGATAGCAAAGGCTTGGGCCAAACCGATTCCCAACACGCGCCGGCCATTCAGCAGGTGCGATTTGGTGGCGAGCCTCTCCGATACAAATAGGATCAAAGCCGTTGCACAGAGGGACCAGCCCACACGGTTGGGGTGATCAATGAAAACGGATTCCATTTGGTCCCGAAGGGTGAAAGCCACAGCAACAGCGGGGAGGGTGGATAGGGCCAACCAGCCGATGTAACGCCATGACCGACTGCGTTCATCTGAGGCCGAAGAAAATCCCCCGGTCACCAATGAGGCAATGTCTTTTCGAAAAACCACTACGGTGCTGAGCGCGGTAGCCCCGTGAACCAGGATGCTGAACGTCAGGTCAACTTCTTGTAATCCAAACAACGCCTTTCCCAGTTCTAAGTGTCCAGAACTGCTGACCGGAAGAAATTCCGTTAATCCTTGGATGATGCCGAGAATGACGGCTTCCCAATGGGACATTAGCGCTTGAGTATGGCGTAAAAAATGGTACCGTAACCCATCAAGACAACCACGGGCGCCACTGTAATTCGACGCGCATTGAAAATTTCCTCACTGAAGGCAGTGGGGTCCTCAGCTGCGCCACCTGACATGAGCAAGTAACCAATGGCTAAGACGACCAATCCAATGACCATCCAAATGTAATTCGCGCGTTGCAAGGCGAAACCGTCCGGGGAATTTTGGGGTGCACTCATGGAGCAAATTTAATGCAAGGTATCCAAGCGTTTTTTGAGGAACCGGTTCACAGCAAAAGCGGTCGACCCGACCCCAAAAATCATCCCTGTAATGATGAGAATCGCGAATAAGGCGCCTAGGACGAGTGGGGAGAACGGTTCAAGAATGGTCGCGTTTTGGAGCTGAACCAAGGAGAGTAAGCCATTGAGCCCAGCGAACGCCAGCGCTCCAGAAACCAGACCGAAAAGTAGCCCTTGTCGAATGAACGGAGCGCGAATGGCTTGGGGGTGCGCACCGACCAACTGCATGGTTTTAATCAGAAATCGGCGTGCAAAAACGGTCAACCGGATGGTATTGTTCATGAGCGCAATGGCTGCAAACAGGAATATCGCGGCCAAACTGGCCAATGGCAGAATCAAGCGACTTACCGTGGACTCGATTTGACTCAGCAATTCAGCTTGCCAAACCACTTCAGATACCCCGGCGATGTTCCCCATGCGTTCGACTGCGGCTGCCAATTCGGAAGTGGTGCTCGCTTCGGGGCGCATGCGGATGTCCATGACATCGGACAGCGGCACGTAGCCGAGGAAGTCCACAAACGACTCACCGAGTTGGTCCTCTAAATCCCGACTCGCCGTCTCGGCATCGATGAATGAAACCGACTCAACCCCGGGATCTGTGCGCAGCATTTCTCGCGCTGCCTCCAGCAATTCCTCGTCGACTTCGCGCTGAAAAAAGACCTGAACCCGGGCTTCTTGCCGCAGTTGTTGCTCCCAATGGTAACCCAACCAACCCAACACAAGCATCAGACCGATGAGCAGCAACGTCAAGCTCATCCCGACCGTCGTTGTGACAGCGGTCGTGATTTGCGCCCCGGACGGGCGCTGCTTGGTTCCAGATGAATCAGCCATGGTTCAAATCTCAGCCAAAGATGCAATGAAACGCGCATCGGTTTGCAAAGGATTGTTATTCGTTGTCCACGGGCTCATGCTCGTAGTTTAGAACGGTTTTAAATAGCGTATATTTGCAGCGAAATCAAAGGACTCGAGATGATTACGGTCAATGAAAGTGCGCGCGATGAAGTGCTCAAATTGCTCAAGGATGAAGGACGTCCTGAGGGCAGTTTTGTTCGTGTAGGCGTCAAAGGCGGTGGCTGCTCCGGCTTGATGTATGAAATGACCTTCGATCACGAAATGAAAGAGGGCGACCAAACCTTTGAAGACAAGGGGGTCAAGATTGTGGTCGATCGCAAGAGTTACTTGTACCTCATTGGTACCGAACTGCAGTTCAGCGGAGGTTTGAATGGGAAGGGCTTCCAATTCCACAATCCGAATGCCAATAGAACATGTGGCTGCGGAGAGAGTTTTTCATTGTAAGGCCATTATTGAGCATAGATTTCAAACTCCATTTCCATGGCATACGACGGGAAAGACAAGGTTTTAGAAGAGGTTACGGGCAAATCGTACGAATTTGGCTTCACCACGGAGATTGAGTCGGACAAGGCACCAGCCGGTCTAAACGAGGACATCATTCGGATGATTTCAGCTAAAAAAGAAGAGCCCGAATGGATGCTGAAGTGGCGACTGGAAGCGTTTGCCGTCTGGCAGACCATGGAAGAGCCGGATTGGCCACATTTGAATTACGAAAAGCCGGATTATCAGGCGATCAGCTACTACGCTGCGCCCAAGCAAAAGAAGCAGCTGAATTCCTTGGACGAGGTGGATCCCGAGTTGCGCCGTACCATGGAAAAACTCGGCATCTCGATGGAAGAGCAAAAGCGCCTATCGGGGGTGGCCGTGGATTTTGTGATGGATTCGGTCTCGGTGGCAACCAGCTTCAAAGAGAAGTTGGCGGAGTTGGGGATTATTTTCTGCTCCATGAGTGAGGCGGTGCAAGAGCACCCGGAACTGGTGCGAAAGCACTTGGGCACCGTGGTTCCCACTCGCGATAACTTTTTCAGCGCGCTGAACTCTGCGGTTTTCACGGACGGATCGTTTTGCTACATCCCGAAAGGCGTTCGATGCCCGATGGAATTGAGCACCTACTTCCGCATCAACGAATCGGGTACGGGCCAGTTCGAGCGCACCTTGGTCGTTGCCGACGAGGGCAGCTATGTGAGTTACCTCGAAGGTTGCACGGCGCCTCAGCGCGACGAGAATCAGCTGCACGCCGCTGTGGTGGAACTGGTTGCGTTGGACGAAGCAGAAATCAAGTATTCGACCGTCCAAAACTGGTATCCGGGTGACGCCCAAGGCAAAGGCGGAGTTTACAACTTTGTCACGAAGCGGGGCATTTGTTACCGCCGCTCGAAAATCAGCTGGACTCAAGTCGAAACCGGCAGTGCCGTGACGTGGAAATACCCGAGTTGCATTTTGAAGGGCGACCACAGTGTTGGCGAATTCTACAGCGTTGCCGTGACCAACAATGCCCAACAAGCCGACACCGGCACGAAAATGATTCACTTGGGCAAAAACACCCACTCGACCATCATTTCGAAGGGCATCAGCGCGGGCAACAGCCACAACAGCTATCGCGGGCTCGTACAGATCATGCCTTCGGCGGCGAACGCCCGAAACTTTTCTCAGTGCGACTCGCTGCTCATGACAGACACCAGCGGAGCACATACCTTCCCGTACATCGAAGTGAAAAATCCGACTGCTCAAGTCGAGCACGAAGCGACCACCTCAAAAATCGGGGAAGATCAAATTTTTTACTGCCTCCAGCGCGGCATTGACGCCGAACAAGCCATCAGCTTGATCGTCAATGGTTATGCGAAAGAGGTATTGAATCAGCTGCCCATGGAATTCGCCGTGGAAGCGCAGAAATTATTGTCCATCTCATTGGAAGGAAGCGTAGGATAATGCTGACAATTAACGAACTCAAAGCATCCATAGACGATGCTCAAATTTTGAAAGGCCTCAACCTGACCATCAAACCGGGTGAGGTGCATGCCATCATGGGGCCTAACGGCTCGGGCAAGTCAACGCTCGCATCTGTTTTGGCGGGTCGCGAGGACTATGAGGTGGACGGTGGTTCCGTGGATTTTGACGGCGTGGACCTTCTCGACATGGATGCCACCGAGCGTGCCCGTGCTGGGCTGTTTTTGGCATTTCAGTACCCGGTGGAAATCCCTGGCGTATCGAACATCAACTTCATGCGGGCTGCAGTGAACGGCAAGCGCGAGCACGAAGGCAAGGAGCCCATCAAAGGCAAGGACTTCCTCGACATGGTCAAGGAAAAGGCGAAGCTCGTTGAGCTCGACGGCCGGTTGCGCAATCGAAGCGTCAACGAAGGCTTCAGCGGCGGTGAAAAGAAGCGCAATGAGATTTTTCAGATGGCGATGCTTGAGCCCAAACTCGCGATCCTCGACGAGACCGATTCCGGTTTGGACATTGATGCCTTGCGCATCGTTTCCGAAGGCGTGAACGCGATGCGTTCGCCAGACCGCAGTTTCCTCGTCATCACGCACTATCAACGATTATTGGATTACATCGTGCCTGATTTTGTGCACGTCTTGGTGGACGGCCGCATCGTTCATAGCGGTGGAAAAGAATTGGCATTGGAGTTGGAGGAGAAGGGATACGATTGGATCAAGGAAGACGTGACGGCATGAGGGATACCGCAAAGCCCCAAGTCATGGACCGACCAAAAAAGTCGGTTAAGCTCGCCGCCTCCCAACAACAGGGAGATGCCTATTTGGCGGCGGTTGAGGCGGTGCTGGGTTCGGCTCGGAATGATTACGATGCGACGCTCGCGGTACTTCCGGTGCCTCATCGACGCGTCGAACGGTGGAAGTACACGCCGGTGGCTCCTTGGTGGACTGACGTGGCCTCAACTGGGGTTTGTACTGCGGCGGCGGCGGGGTGTGAACCCTGTCCGGTGCCGGGATTGGACGCCTATCGATTGGTGTTCGTCAACGGCTGCTTTGACGCCGCCTCGAGCGACCTCCCCGTGCATCCTGGCGTGACTTGCATGCCGGTTTCTCAAGCTTCCCATGAGCAACCGGTCGATAACGATCAACCTGAGCATACCGAATGGTTCGCTGCCGTAAACGGGAAGTTTGGCCGAGAAGGGCTTTACTTGCGCGTGGCCAAAGGGGTTATTTTGGATCGCCCGATTTTGGTGCATCACCACACATCTGGGGCGGGAGTGGCCAATGTCCTCCGCCATGACATTGCCATCGAAGCCAATGCAAAGGCCACGGTCATCCAATGGTCCAGTGCAGCGGCGGATGCCAACGGCTCTGTCAATGCCCTGACGCGCGTGGCCGTGGGTGAAAATGCCCAATTCGCGCTCGATAAAGTACAAGACGAGGAAGGCCAAATCCGACACGTGGCATTCGAGGACATCCGCCAATCACGCGGCTCCAGAGCCGATGTGCACACCGTCACGGTACGGGGCCAATGGGTTCGCAACGACCTGATATTCCGCATCAACGGGGAAGGCGCCCACGCGGAACTCAACGGAACCTTCCTTCCGCTTGACGGGGAGTTCGTTGACAACCACACGACCGTGGACCACCGTGTGGCGCATTGCACCAGTTCCGAAAACTACAAAGGCATCTTGTACGGCAAGAGCACGGGCGTCTTCAACGGCAAAGTGTTCGTTCGCCCGGACGCACAGCAAACCAATGCCTACCAACAAAACGCCAACATCCTCGCGAGCGATCAGGCTTCGATGAATGCCAAGCCCGAGCTTGAAATCTATGCGGACGACGTGAAGTGCAGCCACGGTTGCACCATCGGTCAGTTCGATGAGGAGGCGCTGTTTTACGCCCGTTCGCGCGGAATTGGAATGGAAGCTGCAAAAGCCATGCTGGTTCATGCCTTCATTGGGGAAGTGTTGCAAGGCCTCGCCTCGCCTGAGGTGCGCATGGAAGTCGAACACCGACTCGCCGAGAAACACCGTTGGGAAACCTTTAACGATGAACCGGGTGCTTGATGCCGGTGCCGTGCGCGCTCAGTTTCCGATCTTGAATCGGGAGGTGAACGGAAAACCCTTGGTATACCTGGATCACGCTGCGTCTGCACAGAAACCCATTGCGGTGATTGAAGCGCAACGGGAATACCTCATGCATTATCACGCCAATGTTCACCGAGGCGTTCACGCCCTGTCGCAGCAGGCGACGGACGCGTTTGAGCAGGCGCGCGTGAGCGTTCAACAGCACTTAGGTGCGGCCGCTTCCAATGAGATCATCTGGGTAGCCGGCGCCACCGATGGCATCAACCTGGTGGCTCAATCTTGGGGTCGTGAACACATCGGCCCGGGGGACACCATCTTGATCACAGAAATGGAGCACCACGCGAACATTGTACCGTGGCAAATGCTGGCGGAGGAGCGCGGTGCAAGGTTGGAGGCTGTGGGTGTTTTAGATGATGGTTCGCTGGATTTGGCAGACTTTCAAGAAAAACTGAAAGTAGAGCCAAAGCTGTTCGCTTTTTCTCATGTCTCCAATACACTCGGGACCATCAACGACGCGGCAGCATTGACAAAACAAGCACAAGAAGCAGGTGCAATGGTGCTGATTGACGGGTGTCAAGCGGTACCGCACATGGCGGTGGATGTTGTTGAATTGGGTTGTGATTTTTACGTGTTCTCCGGTCACAAAACGTACGGACCTACGGGTATCGGTGTGTTGTACGGAAAGGAAGCGCTGCTCGAGCACATGAAGCCTTGGAGAGGCGGTGGAGAGATGATCGATGTAGTGAGTATCCGCAATGGAACCACGTATGCAGGACTTCCCCACAAATTTGAGGCGGGCACACCGCACATCAGCGGGGGCATTGCCCTGGGTGTGGCCTTGAACTGGATGACGGGTCTGGGATTGGAGGAAGTGATGGACCACGAAATCACACTGGCCGCTCAAGCGCGGAATGGTTTGCGGCAAATCGATGGCATGCGATTTATAGGTGAAGCCGAGCATCGCGCCGGCGTCGTGAGTTTCGTCGTCGAAGGCACGCATCCCTATGACATCGGCACCCTGCTGGATTCGCAGGGCGTGGCGGTTCGGACGGGCCACCATTGCACGCAGCCACTGATGGAACGGTTTGCGATTCCGGGCACCGTGCGCGCTTCGTTTGGCGCGTACAACACCTTGCAGGAAGTGGATACCTTTGTTGCCGCAACGCAGCGATCGGTTCGCATGCTGCGTGACTAAATTTTGCATCGATGAGCCAAACCTTGCAGTCTCGCCAAGCAGAAATCGTGGAAGAATTTGCCTTCTTCGAGGATTGGATGGAAAAGTATGAGCACGTGATTGAATTGGGCAAAGAGTTGGATGCATTGCCGGACGCAGAGAAAGCAGAAGAACATCTGATCCGAGGCTGTCAGTCACGGGTTTGGCTTACGGCGATGAAAGCGCCTGATGGCACGGTGCGCTTTCAAGCAGACAGCGATGCGATCATCACAAAAGGGCTTGTGGCATTGATGATCCGGGTGATGGACGGATTGCCACCTGAAGCCATCGCCGGCGCCGACCTTTGGTTCATCTCGAAAATTGGATTGGACACCCACCTGAGCCCCACGCGGGCCAACGGCCTCCAGTCGATGATCCAACAAATGAAGCGCTACGGGATTGCCTTTCAAGCGGCGGACTAGCAGTTCCCTGTGTGAAAATACAAGTGGCGCCATCCCCTTTCAAATCTGCGAGCTCTTGCAGGTTGCATAAATGAGGAGAATTAGCGCCACTTCAGTCCAGGAAGACCATAGAAAAAACTGCCTCTGTAGCAAAAGGGTTGCACGGGGTCGTGCATACAACCGCAAGCCGTTGCTCAACGAACCCCGAATGTCGGGTCGTCGATTTTTGCCCGCAAGTCAGACACCACCCGTTGAAATTCGGGCATCTGCTCGTCAGCTATGGGGTTGGAAGGGGGGAATTCTTCGCGCAGGTGATCCACTTGTTTTCCGTTCTTCCAAAACCGAAAACATACGTGCGGACCCGTGGCGAGACCCGTTTGGCCGACGTATCCGATCACTTGGCCTTGGCGCACCCGTTCCCCGACGTTGACGGCACGCTTGGACATGTGAAGGTATTGAGTTTCGTAGGTGGAGTTGTGGCGAATCTTGACGTATTTGCCGTTGCCTTGGGTATAGCTGGATTTGGTCACGACGCCATCGCCCACAGCAAGAATGGGGGTTCCGGTGGGGGCAGCATAATCTGTTCCATAGTGAGCTTTGGTGCGATTCAATACCGGGTGGAATCGCTTCAAATTGTATCGACTGCTGATGCGGCTGAACTCTACAGGAGCTTTGAGAAATGCCTTTCGCAGGCTTTGTCCGCCATCGTCGAAGTAATCATCGCCTTCCCCTTGATCAAATCGAAAGGCGGGCAACTCTCGGCCGCGGTGCTCAAAATGACACGCAATGACCCGCGGCATGCCCACGGCCTCGTCATTGACGTAAATGCGCTCGTACAAAACGTCGAACGCGTCGCCTTCTTGCAGACGCGAAAAATCCACCGTCCATGCGTAGACGTTTGCCATGGATAAGGCCAAATTGGACGGTGCACCCAACCGCTCAAGATCTACGTAAAGTGAAGATTCGATGACGCCGGTTGCCCGCTCAACTACCGTATCGGTTGGGTAGCTTTCTAGGGCGACTTCGTAAGGAGCGCGCAGCGAGAAGCGCGCGTATTCGGTGGAATTGCGCTGGTAGACAAAGTACTTGGCGGGCTGGAGCGTGTCGTTGTCGAAGGCAATCCACCACGGCCGGCCGGAGCGCATGTTGCGCACGTCGTAGGTTTCACGGGCGTTTGAGGCAATGGTTTGAATCGTCGCGGCGGAAAGCCCTGCTGGGCCGAGCAGGTGAGACAGGGATTGCCCAGATGCGACCACGCCGGAGTCGATCGACAAGCCTTCCCAGACGACGCCAAAACGCTCGAGAGGTTCGGTTGCGATTGGCGTCGGCGGGTTTTTGGATGCGTGTTCCGGTTGGGACTCACCGCACCCTGCCAGCAACAAACTGACCACCGCAAAAATACCCCACGCCCCGCGCTGCATCACGTTCCAAATACTTCTTTTTCGACCCATCCTTTGCCCCATTCGGCGAGTTCTTGTGCACTCCAAAGTTCCGGATAGAAGATGCGTTTCTGGAATCGCGGTGGAAGGTATTTCTGCCAGTTGGTTCCGCCCGTGGCGGCAATGTCCTCGGGGTTGCGTTGCAGGTAGCGCACGGCGCTTTTGTAATGACTGAGAGGCCAATTGATGTTCACATTTACATCCAACCAACGCAACGCTGCACGCAATTCGTCTGTTTGGGCGGTCAACGGCAGCGCATTCCACAGGGAACGTACGTTTACTTCGAACGTATTTTCGGCCAGTTCAAGCAGCGTCCGATCGTATTTCTGTTCGAATTGGCGCAGGGTGAGCGTCTTTTTTCCAGTGGCCAATTCGACCGCTCCGGCCTTCCAATAAATGGATTCGTACAGGGTTTCGATATCGCCGGTTGAGTAATCGGCGTGCCGGTCTCGAACGTCCTCTTTCAGCAACCGATCGAATGACGTGCACCGGATTTCAATCATCCGGTATTGCGCGCTTTGGAATCCGCTCGCTGGCAGCAGCGACATGCGAAACTTCAGAAATTGGTCTTGGTCCATGCCATCGACCATGATTTCAAAGCTATGCGTGAGCGCCTCGAAATACCGATTCACACGGGTCACGCGTTTGAGCAATTCTGCGGAATCGACGGTGTCCGCCGCATTGAGTTGCTCGAGTTCGTGAAGCGCCAATTTGAAGTACAACTCCGTGATTTGGTGATAGACGATGAAAATGGACTCATCCGGAATCGGCGTGATGGGATGCTGCAAGCTGAGCAACGTGTCCAAATTGATGTAATCCCAATAGGTCAGGTAGTCGGCGTAAAGCAAACCATCCAAATAGGAGCTCAGGTCTTGGCCCATGGCGGCATACTTTTCTTGAAGCGCTTGGACCTTGCTGAGAATGTGATCGTCGAAGGGTTGGTTTTCAGGCATGCGGCAAATTCGGAAAAAACCGCCCATTATTGATTGACCATTGCGGGATTTCTCAACCCGCTTGCGTGCGTGAGTTCCATTCGGATTTTACCGAAAAGGATGCGTGTCTCTGCGAGCAGCGGAATGTAGCGTCCGTCGTTGCTGATGTATACGCGCAAATCGTCCGATTTCCGCCAAATTCTTCCGGTTTGAACGACGGGTTGCAGGGCAATGCTTGGCCAAATTTTCCCACCGGCTTCGACCTGATCAATTCCCTGGTGAATCAACTTGAGGTCGAACCACTCCTCGTCCATGAAGAGCCCTACTTGAATCGTATCACCCGGGGATATGGCAGACCAATCCATGCTGCGTAAGGCAAACAGTCCGCTGACCATGTCATGCCCAGGTTGGGATAATTTTTGGATGTCCTTTTTTACAGGGCCGTCTCCGCGCGACGAAGCGGTGTGCACCGTGCTGTCTGACCAATTGAAATGATAGGTCTGCCGCAGCGCATATCCGCCTTCAGAAATGTCACGCTCGAAGACGATGGGCCATCCTGAATAGGCGTTCACGGTAGAAGTATAGAAATCGTCCACCGCGAAAATCCAACGAAATTTGCCCATGGTCTTGCCTTGGACATTAAATATCCAGTCCCCGTGAGGTCGGGATTTTTCAACGGACACGGTGGCAAGTGCCGCATCGAACGGTCCGAATTCGAAGGAATACGTCAATTCTTCTCCTGGCAAAAACGGTAGAGCTTGTTGCGAAAATGCAGGGCTCCAGCCAAAAATCAGGATAGTAATGAGACGTTTCACATGCGGTCGATGGCAAGAACCGAGCCAATACGTGTTCAGGCTTCGACCGTAGCGATGCACTTCAGTTCAATGGCGATGGGCGTGGGCAGGCGGTTTATTTCCACCGTGGTGCGACAGGGTTGGGTCGCCGGATTCGGGAAATATTCAGCATAAATGCGGTTGAAAGTGGCAAAATCACGGTTCATGTGAACCAAAAAAACGGTGATGTCAATCAAGTTCTCCCAGCGGCTACCATTTGCCTCCAAAATAGCTTTGACATTTTCCAAAACGCTGTGAACTTGCGCCTCGAAATCGAAAGCTTTGAAGTTGCCGTTGTGATCTAAAGCAAGACCGGGAACCCCGCTGTCGTGGGCATCACTACCGGCTACGCGCGGGCCAACACCGCTGAGGAAAAGCAGATTTCCCGCTTTTTTCGCAAATGGGTAGGCACCAACGGGTTTTGGAGCGTTTCGTGTCGTCATGGCTGCAAGATAGCCAAGATTTGAGGCTCGGCGCTAGTAGCACGAACTTAACGGAAGCCTAGACGAACATTGATATTATTTCTGTATATTAGCCTGATTAACTAATGAAGACTAGATGATGCGCTTAGCTCTCACCATTTCGGCGCTTGCATGGGCTGTTTGCTCGATGGCTCAAACTCCCGGTCAGATTTTCCGAACCGCGGTCAACGATTCGCTGCTGGATCCCAACGGTGATGGCTATATTTCTGAAACAACCAGTGGCTTCAGCGACATACCAACCATTATTGACGAATCGGAGGAATTTGAGACTGCTTGGAATGTACTGTGGCATTATGAGGCGGAGCCGAGCAGTGATTTGCAAACGGGCTCGACATGTGGCCCGACAGAAATCGTGGACAATCCGAACACCAATGAGCACGCGGCTTACTGGAAAATCCATGACCCGGACGGCGTAGCAGGTAACGATGATGAATTGTTGATGTTCAGGATGCGGATTAACAAAGACCCGAACAATGCAGCGTACGGTTACAGTTTTTTGATTGATTCGGATCAACAATTTGGAATCACGGGATCCAACGCTGATCCAAATGCCAGGCCAGGTAATCCGGGATTTGAATATGAGATTTTGTTCGCTTCAGGAAATTCAGGTGGGGTGTATGTGAATGATGTTGACGGTGTGGCGCAGCACAATCAGATCACGAATCTCAAGACGTACAACGACGGCGTTAATGACCAACGCGCATATGCGCGGTTTTCGAACTGTACAGGTACAACAGTTCCGATCTTCATCGATTTTTTCATTGCGTTTGCTGATTTGGGACCATCGGTGACTTCGAACTCTACGTTGCGTATGCTTTTTGCCTCAGCGAGTTCCGCCAACTCGGCGTTGAACGGTTCTGCCAGTGATGTTGGTGGCATTGCGGACGGCGATTATCCAGATGACGATTCGATGTTTGAAACGTATGTGGCAGCGGTGCCAACAATCCAGTTTAGCACCGGTTACTCCATTGTCGACGTGGATAACGATGGGGTGGACGATGCCACTGACAATTGTGTCGATCTCGCCGCTTGTAACTACGACGGGTCGGTAAACAACGTGGCGTGCGTTTCTCCATCGACGTGGTACGCGGATTCAGATGGCGACGGACTGGGCGATTCCTCGGACAGCCAATCG
>JBMSHA010000017.1:0-14819 GCA_049416245.1 Flavobacteriales bacterium
GGCCAGCTGTACCTATGCTGAAACCGGCTACGATTGTGACGGCAACTGCCTGAACGATGCGGACGGTGATGGCGTGTGTGATGAGTTCGAAATTGACGGCTGCACGGACGAGGGAGCATGCAACTACAGCATGGATGCCACGGACGATGACGGATCGTGCACATACGCAGAGACCGGATACGATTGTGATGGCAACTGCCTGAACGATGCAGACGGTGACGGTGTTTGTGACGAATTCGAAGTGGCGGGTTGTACGGACGAAGCGGCATGTAACTACGACATGGATGCCACGGACGACGACAATAGCTGCACGTATGCAGATGCCGGATACGATTGTGATGGCAACTGCTTGAACGATGCGGATGCGGATGGTGTGTGCGATGAATTCGAAATCGCTGGCTGCCAAGACGACGCGGCGTGCAACTACGATGCAGCGGCCACGGATGACGACGGTTCATGTACCTATGCTGACGCCGGTTACGATTGCGATGGCAACTGCCTGAACGATGCGGACGGCGATGGCGTATGCGATGAATTCGAAGTAGCGGGATGCACAGACGATACGGCCTGTAACTATGACGGTGCTGCGACCGATGATGACGGATCTTGCACGTATGCTGACGCAGGTTATGACTGCGATGGCAACTGCTTGAACGACGCGGATGCAGACGGCGTTTGTGACGAATTCGAAATCGCGGGTTGTACCGACGACGCGGCTTGCAACTACGATGCAACCGCGACCGACGATGACAGCTCTTGTACTTACCCAGACGCGGGATACGACTGCGACGGCAACTGCTTGAGCGACGTAGACGGTGACGGCGTTTGTGACGAGTTCGAAATCGCGGGTTGTACGTACGCACAAGCGAGCAACTACAGCATGGATGCAACAGACGACGACGGTTCTTGCTCGTTTGCAGGTTGCCTCAATGAAGATGCGTTCAACTTCAACGGATACGCCAACAACGACGGCGATTGCATGATGGCGCCGATTGCCGACTTCAACGGTGACGGTGTGGTGCAGAATGCTGACCTGCTCGACTTCTTGTTAGCTTACGGACAATCAGGCCCAGTATGGGGTGGTGTTGAATGGGTGCAGGAGGCTTGTAACGTGGTTGCAACGCCGCTTGAGGACCTCTATACGCCAATCGACTACTGCGCTGCGGCGGAGCCAGCTGAGGTATGCGCTGAGATGGGATGTACCTACCCATTGGCCAGCAACTACGATCCAGCGGCGACGGTTGAAAGCGGTGATTGTGTCTGGACGGGATGTACCGATGCGGAAGCGTTGAACTACAACCCCATTGCCAACTTGGAGGATGACACCTGTACGTATCAGGTATGTCCTGACTTCAACGGCGATGGCGAAGTCCAAGCGCAGGATTTGCTTGACTTCTTGCTCTCTTGGGGCATGACGTACTGATCGAGTATAAAACGACAATCGCGGGCCGCCTTTCTCCGGA
This sequence comes from Flavobacteriales bacterium, assembly GCA_049416245.1. GTDB lineage: Bacteria > Bacteroidota > Bacteroidia > Flavobacteriales_D > Sanyastnellaceae > UA16. The sequence goes on from JBMSHA010000017.1 coordinate 1,464, forward strand.
AGGGCGGCCCGTTTTGTTTGGTGCATCGATGAGGTGAGGGTAATTTAGGGGCCTAATACCGATACCATGACTAAACTGACAGTGCGAGTGCTTTTGTTTTTGGGTTTGATGGGGAACGGAGTAATTGGATCAGCCCAATCCTACCTGCACCAAGTTTTCATCCTCAATGAGGGATGGTCGAATTGGCAGACGGGTGAGGTGATGGAGCCGGCGACGCTGGGGGTGTATGATCCGGGATTGCAGAGTTACACGGTGGCGGATACGCTGGAAAATGCTGGGTTCGTTTCCGACGCCTTGTTGCGCGAAGGCCAACTTTTTGTTGCGGCTGACGGCCAACTGCTCAAGTACGATGCGGACACCTACGAGTTGCTCGCATCCGTCAATGTGAATGGCATCCGGCAACTCGCGTATGCTAACGGAAACATTTACCTTACCCGAGGGGATGTCGATGCCAACGGCATGAACCAACCTTTCGATGCCTACTTGCAATGGTTCAATGCGGAAACTTTGCTTTATGAAGGTGAATTAACGACCGCCGCTGGACCGCAGTTTGCTACCGAAGGAATTGAAATTGTCGGCGACGTGGCATACATCGGAATCAACAATGCTTTTGATTGGGGTAATGAAGTGGGACTGATGGGTCGATTCGATCTGATTACGGAGGAATATGAGGAATGGGACCTCGGGGTAGAAGGGAAGAACCCGAATCGACTCTTTGCAGCCGGCGATGCCATCCTTACAGTGAACAACCGCGACTACGGATCTACTTCGCTCAGTGTTTTGGATGCTTCGTTGGAAACGGTCGAAACTGTTGTAGTCTCTGATGCCAATGCCGGTTGTCTGGCGGCAGTGCTGGATGGAACGACCTTGAAATACCAAATCACGGGCGAAGGCCAAGTGCGCGCCACCGAGTTGAGCAATCCAGCGGAATCAACCGTTTGGTTGGCCGATGCACCAGGATACTACGGGGTCGCCTTGGATCCAACGACGGGCGATTGGTATGGATCGGTCACCGATTACAGCACGTTTGGCTTTGTCGAAATCCGAAATGCCGATGGCGTTTTATTGAATCAATTTGACTGCGGGGTCAGTCCCGGGGTGATTTGCATGGATGTGCGGACGGCGGCCTCGGTGATTGAGCTGCCCCAAGACGCAGGTGTCAAAGGTTTGCCGGTTGACATCCTCGGGCGTTGGGCGGGCTTCAACGAAAGGAAAGTTCAAGTTGTGATCGATTCAAATGGAGCGAAAACGCTGCGATTTGAAGAGTGAATTTTCGCTTCATATTGAGGGAATGGTTGGGTAATTTCTGCGTCGAAATTCCCCTGGATTTTTTTTAGTTTCTTAAAACCCGCGAAAACTAGAGGTTCTGAATTTGGATGTGATTTGCACAAATCAGAATCCAATGAACTTTTTTCAGAGACTAACTGTAAGTGCCCTTTCACTGGTAACGACCCTTGGGGGTGGCGTTTTTGCCCAGGATGAAAACTTGAACATCTGTCAATTGGGTGTGGTATACGTGAGCGAAGCGCATACGAGCGGCGACCCTCAGGACTACATCGAAATATACAACAGCGGTGAGAATGCGTGCTTGTTGACGGGGTTTCAACTCGATGACAACGTGCTCCTCGAGGATTTCACCTTCGGTGAAGTGGTCCTTGAAGCGGGCGGATTTTGGTTGGGATATGAAGATGCGGAAAACAGCTTCACTTCAGGCCTCTCGAGTGGCGGTGACATAGTCGTTCTCGCCGATCCAACGGGCAACATGCTCATCGTCGATGCCGGCCCCTCCATTGGTGAGTTGTCAAAGAGCTACGATGCATTAGGCAACGGTTGCTATACCAACCCGACTCCTGGTGCGCAGAATGATGCATGTGGTATCATCGGTTGCACAGATCCATTGGCGTGCAATTTTGATATGGATGCGGTGGCAGATGACGCGAGTTGCACCTATTCTGATGGCATTGTCAATTGCGATGGATCTTGTATCAACGATGCCGATGCCGATGGGATTTGTGATGAAAATGAGCTTATTGAGGGGTGCACAGATCCCAATGCGGAAAATTTCCACCCTGCCGCAATTGTGGATGACGGGACGTGCTGGATTTCTTCATTAACCTTTGAGCTCTCTGGAAGATTTGAGACGGGTCTCTTTGACGAAGGTGCTGCAGAAATTGTGGATTACCATCCAGGTAGCCAGCGTCTCTTTTTTGTCAATGCGGCAGCAGCAAGTGTGCAAGCACTGGACATGTCCAATCCGGATTCCCTCACAGCGGTATTTACCATGGATGCTACGGCTTTTGGAGCGAGTGCGAATAGCTTGGTTGTTTTTGGAGATTATGTAGCGGTCGCCATTGAGGCCGCCGAAGTAGGCGAAGCCGGCGTCGTGGTGATTTACGATACCGATGGCCAGTACATCAGTTCTGTTTCTGCTGGATTTCTGCCCGATGCGGTGAATGTATCGCATGATGGACAAACATTGGTGGTCAGCAATGAAGGTCAGCCAAACGAGTCTTATACGGTTGATCCGGAAGGGTCAGTAACGTTGATTGATGTGTCCGACCCCTTCAATCCCGTTGCCACACAAGTAGGGTTTGAGGGGATTTCAGCGTCTATGTTGGACGAGAGCATTCGCATATTCGGTCCAAATGCGTCGATTGCTCAAGATTTAGAACCGGAATACGCTGATTTTTCAAGCGATGATTCTAAAGTTTACGTTAGCTGCCAAGAAAACAATTGCATGGTGGTCATCGACGTGGCGACTGCCCAGGTGGAAGATATCTGGGGTTTTGGGTTTAAAGACCACAGTTTGGAAGAAAACGCTTTGGATGCATCTAACAAGGATGACGTAATCAACATCACGACTTGGCCGGTCAAAGGCATCTTCATGCCGGATGCGATTCACACATATACTGCAAATGGAGTCGATTACTTGATTTTAGCTAATGAAGGGGATGCACGTGATTATAGTGGATACAGCGAGGAGGCGCGCATCAAAGACTTGGTGTTGGACTCATTGGCGTTTCCCAATGCGGCTGAGTTGCAAGCCGAAGCGAATTTGGGACGGTTGTTGACGACCACTTCGATGGGGGATACAGATGGCGATGGCGATTTCGATGAGCTATACGCGTATGGCGCGCGTTCATTTTCGATCTTCACGACCAGCGGGGAATTGGTTTATGACTCTGGAGACGATTTCGAGCAAATCACCGCGACCCTGTTCCCAGATGATTTTAACAGCACAAATTCAGGCAACGATAGCTTCGATAACCGTTCGGATGACAAAGGACCTGAACCGGAGGGTATTGAAATTGGGGAGATCAATGGACGCATGTATGCTTTTGTTGGTTTGGAGCGCATTTCAGGCGTTATGGTTTATGACATTACAGATCCGCTGACTCCGACCTATGAGCGGTACATCAGTAACCGGGATTTCTCAGTTCCGACTGGAGAATTGGTGATGAATTCTGGGGCGGCTGGCGACCTAGGTCCCGAAGGCCTCGTATTTATTTCTGCCGAGGATTCTCCAAATGGATTGCCTTATTTGGTCACTTCTAATGAAATTTCAGGAACCCTCTCAGCCTATGCGCTGAATTCGGAAGTTCCTGCGGTCCAAGTTTGTCAACTGGATCAACTGTACATATCGGAAGGTCACACAAGCGGCGATCCTGAAGATTACATCGAGTTATACAACGATGGCGAGGCTTGCTCACTTCAAGGATTTAAGCTCGATGACAATACGGCATTGACCGATTTGACTTTTGGCGAGGTCATCATTGAAGCGGGCGGCTTTTGGCTTGGGTATGAAGATGCAGAAGGGAGTTTTGGGAGTGGATTGTCCAGCAGTGGTGATATCATCGTACTGGGAGATCCCAGTGGGAATTTGAAAATGGTTGAATTGATGCCATCATTGGCGCATTATTCTCAATCCTTTGATGCTTTCGGCAACGGTTGCTACACGCAGCCAACGCCTGGTGAGGCCAATGAACCGTGCGAGGACACGGCATTGTATACTTTGGATGATTTAGGCTGCACATACGCAGGAGCGTGCAATTACGATGCTTCGGCTTTGTTTGATGACGGAAGTTGTATTTGGTTGGAAGGTGATATCAATGGGGACGGATATGTGACTTCGACTGACTTGTTGGCGATGTTGGCGAACTACTCGACCATGTGCCAATAATCGGAGAGTTTGGTTAGAGAGAAAGGGGGGCTTTGCCCCCATTTTTATTTTGAATCCCACGAAATAGCGAGGACATGGTACGAAGGGATAAGAACACATAACCGTTACATTTTCGTCATATGTGCAACGATCCACACGGCTACTTTCGAGCATGAAGTTGGCAATTGCACGGGATCTATGCCGAAAAGCGGTGGTTGCAGGTGGACGCGCTGTTGATCGTTACATCGATACCATTGCTGCTTGTGCAGTGCACAGGGATGGCCAAGCGCTTCATTCGTTAAGGGAGACCGTTACCTTCGCAATGATCGAGAAAATCAGGTCATCATTTGGAGGTTCCTGGGATGAGGAGAACCGGCTGCTTCATTGCGACGATGGGGTTCACGCTTTTTCAGTGAATCCAATACTCGACCCGTTCAATTGCGTTCTTGAAATGCAAGCGCCCGGAACTTTTTGCGGGATGTATGAAAAATCTTCTTCGGGTTCAAATTCCTTGGTGGTGGCTGCGGCTTATGTCAACAGCACCGTTGGGGTAATTCATGCTGGCATCAATGAGCATGGCTTGCGCTGGAATAACCGGCCTCCGAAGCAAATAAATGCACCTGTCCCGGTGTCGAATGAACTGAAGCGCTGTGCCATAGGGTGCGATGTCGGTATGGGGTTGGCTGGAGCGTCCTTGTCTTCGTTCTGGTTGAAAGGACAGATTCGACCGATTATTACGTCTCCCTTGTTGGCGCTTTTGGCCCTATTTGAAGAGCGAGTTAACGAATGCCATTTACACTGCTCACCAGAAACATTAGAAGGCATGGCATTTTTTGCAGAGCGGTTGACGGGCAACTTAGCATCCGGAGCATCGGGTCATCTCACGGTTATGGACCTGTCTTCAGAGAGGGTGGTTTGAACTTCCGCCAAGTATTCCGAACGACTCAATCCTGGTTTTCAAACCGCAAAAGGTAGCTGTAGTCGTAGATATCTTCTCCGTCGTATTCGCGGAATTGGTAAGCTTGGAAATCATCCAATTCGAGTTCGAGTACTTTCCAATAGATGCTCAATTCCTTCAATTCATCGGTATACGTTTCAGATAATGAAATGCCTTCATTCGCTTCGATATAAGAAAGGATTGCGGGATCTGTGGGACCGGATGCCACGGCGCCAATCAATACCGATACGTTGATGCCATATGCGGCATAAAATGCCGCTTCCAATCCAGGGTCGCCCCAGCCAGATACCGCTGAATCAACGATGATGAATTCGAGCTCAACACCGTATTCATCGAGCATTCCGGCAATGATGCCATCGGTATCTTCTGAGTTGGTGATGATGCCCTCGGATAACAAGTCATCGATGAAATCGTCCATGACACCGGTGACGTCATCACCGAATGTGTAATCAAAGAATGCACCACCGCCAACATAGGTGTAGGCGGTGTAACTGGTCATGAGCTGCTCAGCGAGAGGGCGCGCTGTTTCGGTAATGTCTACGTAGGTGCCAGTTTCAAATATGAACGTATCCGGTTCCATCAACAACGAGGCAAAAGTTGCTTGGAATGCGGTTCGGTCGTTTCCTGCCGAATCAAGGTAAAACGGCCCCATGGTTTCCATGTTCGAAACCTGGAGATTCAGGATGCTCGCGTCGTCGTTGAACGCCCAAGTGCCTTCATAGGTTAGCGCCTCTCCTTCATTGAAAATCGTGACCGTGGCATCGTCTCGAAACTCCGCACTCAATCGAAGATTGTTGGATCCGAGCAGCTCTGTCATGTTCGTATCCGCTTCTACGCCTACTTCTTGGACACGAACAGATTGCCAATTACCAAGGATTCGCTTCTCAGGCGTTCGTAAATGGAACAGCGACCCGTCTTGGTCGTATTTCGTGCAACTGCTAAACGCCAAAACAACAAGGAAAGCAAAAGTGGCGAGGGAGGTGTGATTCATGACAGATTAGATGCTGTAGGCCAAGGAAATGCGGAAGGAACGTCCGGTAGTGAACGAAAGCCAATCGTACAATTGACCTTGAAATTCATAGGTTTTGCGATTCACGGGATTCAGCAGGTTGCGTCCCCGTACACCGAGCGAAAAGCGCTCGCCGATGCGGTAGGTAGAACTGAAATCCAACGAGGGAGTGGGTTGTTGATAGATATCAGGCAAGCCGCCGCTCGTGGTCAGGATGAGTTTTTCGCCTTGTACGTTGAAGGCAACCGTGGCGTTGAATGCGGAAGAGTCGGGTGCATACGTTAAAATGGCGTTGACGATGTATGGAGCCTGTCCAAACAGCGGCCGTGTATCGGGATGCATCGGATCGGTGTTCCGGATGACATTGAGTTCTTCCTCGAAAATGGCAGTCCGGCTGCGGATGAAGGTAAGGTTGGCCGAGAGGTTCCAGGCTGACCATCCTTCGAGGTAGTTGCCAAGGTTCGCTTTGGTCTCCAGTTCCAGTCCGATAACATTCGCGTATGGCACGTTGGCCCAAGTGTATTCTGTATTGACCGCTTCGATGACCGTGGTTTGCTCGATGGGATCCGTGAAGCGTTTGTAAAACAAACTCGCACTCCAGACTTCGCCGAGGTTCGGATACCTTTCCAATCGAAGGTCGAAGTTGTCAATTTTCGTTCCGTCCAATAGCGGATTTCCCTTGAGAACCTCGAGAGTTTCGAAATCAAAACCGCGGAAGGGCGATTTTTCCCGGAAAACGGGCCGGGCGATGCTGCGGCTGTACGAGGCGCGAAGATTGGTCGACTGAATGGGGTCGATTTCGCCCAATTGCCAAACCAGATTCGCAGAGGGCATCCAGTCCGTTTCATTCAGTCCGCCCTCCAAGCGCAGCATTTCTTGCGGTGACAAATCTTCAGCGATGTCCAGTTTAAGCGATCGGATGCTCATGTCGGTTTTTTCGACCCGGACTCCGGTGTTCAAACGCAGCCGTTCATTGATATTCCAGTCACTCATTCCATAAGCCGCTAGGACATCCATGCGTCCTTCGTCGGTGTTGATCAGGTCGGTGAGCAACAGTGTTTCGATGTAATTCCCTCCGCGTTCAATCTCAAGGTTCTCGTCCGCAAAAAAAGCATCCAGGTCGCCATCAAAAAACGCACCTTGTTCGGCCATTCCGAAAACCGCTTCCTCATGCGCTCGCGTCGTTTTCACCCAAGAAGCTCCTACAGACCACTTGCCGATATTGGCTTCTTTTTCTCCAATCGGTCTTGTGTAGTGAATTTTGGCATCCAGCTTGGATTCATTCAATTGGCGAAAGTATCGGGTAGGGGAAGGGTAGAAACTTTGATTAATTGAGTAAACCGTGTCCACTTCAACAGGGACGTTGAAGTCCACGACGTCCAAGCCTTCTCCTTGCAGCGCATCGATGACATCTCCGGGATTCGATGTCCAATTCTCGGGAATGGCTCCGTCATCGATGAGTTCCGCAATCAGCTCCAAGGCATCTGCCGTCACGTCCGTCCCATCTCCACCGGTGAACGATGCGAGCGAATCGATGGCGGTGATCCGCTCTCCAAAATTGTTGTAGAACACCTTCAGATCTGGAGTTTCCATGCGACCTGCGCTGTGGCTGACAATCCATTCGATCGTGGCGTCTGACGCTGGCAGGAAATGCTCTCCACGCCCTTGGAAGATTGACAGACGACGCTCTTCGTAACGTTGGGTCCGCTGTTCTTGCATTTCATCGGTATCGATGGGGTTGATGCCCAGCATATACCGGGAGGAGTTCTGTCCGTTGATGTTGGGCATGCCCATCAACGAAATTTTATTGAATTCGTTGAGTTTGTATGAGAGATTAAGCAGGGCATTCCAAGCCACAGTTTCTGTGCTTTTTTCGTCCGAGAATTGCTTAAGCAATTGCATTTCTTCGGAAGTTTCGAGGTTGCCGGCGAGGTATCGGCCGTACTCTCCTCCGCTATAATATCGAGCATTCCGCTTGTATTGAAAGCCAAAAATGTAGCCCAGAGGCCTTCCGAAAAGTTTGGTTTGGTTGCCAAACGATAAACTGTGGCTCATATCCAAGGGGGCGACGCGACGGGTGTTGTCCCACGTTTTAGTGAATGATTTTCCCAGTTCACTCAAGGCTGCGTTATTTGTTCGGCTCAAAGGAATCATGCCGTAGTTTTCCAAACTGTCGACTGTAATGCCCAGCGTGTTGACCACTCCACTGATTGGATTGCCTGCCCCAATGTCGCTGCAATTATCGATGCCCATGTTGAGTAAATCCTGTTCATAGCCCATGTAGACCAGTCCCTCGTAAAAACAGGGCATGTCCAGTTCTGGCCAATCATCCCGAGTCAAACCCTGTAAGAGGCCTGGCATGTCTCGGAATCCATCATCCATGCCCAACCAATCCGTTCCCGATCGCTCTGAGCTGATGATGTCTTGGAATGTGGTTTGGGAATTCCAACCGAGTGCCGCGCTGTAGCGCAGATTGAAACTTTCTGGAAAATCTTTCGTGATGACGTTGAGGTAAGCCCCGGACCAGTCACCAGGCAAGTTGGCGGTTTGGGATTTGACTACGACGAGATTGTCGACCAAATTCGTGGGGAAGATGTCCATCTCGATGGTATTCCGCCGTGGGTTGATGGACGGAACTTCTGCTCCATTCAAGGTGGTCTTGATGTAGCGATCGGATAGTCCGCGTACGAAAACAAAATTTCCCACCGTGGAAACTCCTGGAACCCGTTGCATGGCTGCCGCCGCATCGGAGTCACCGGTGCGGCGAATTTGTTGGCTCGAAATGTAGTCCAAGCTCGAGGCATTCTTCTTCTTGATGTTCTCCATGTAGACGTCCCGAGAGCGATCGATTTTCGCTACGACTTCGGCGGCCTGTTCGATAACGTACGTTTCCGGATAGAGGTTGAAGTTTTGGATCACGACCGTCTCATCGGATACCACCACCGTGACGGTTTGGGATTTCAATCCTATAAATGAGCCGGTTACTTCGTAAGTCCCAAACGCCAGGTTTTCAAGAGAAAAGTTTCCATCCAAATCTGCCATCACGCCGCGATATGGATCTTGAATGAGTACGTTGGCTCCAATCAACGCTTCACCGGTGGTGCCATCCGTGATTTTACCGCGAATCGTCCCTTGGCCGAGGCTTGCAGTTGAAACGAGTGCGAAGAGCAGGGCGATGGAGGTGAAACGCATTCTCAATTGTTTGATGCAAAAATTCTTTTTTGCCTGCCTCGTTATGTTACGGAAACATGAAAGGAAGAATAATTGAAAAGCACAAAAAAGGCCGGAGGAATTCCCCCGGCCTTTCCAATTCAGCATTGATATCTTATTCGCAAGTCGTCCCAAACGATGACAAGAACTCCAACAAGTCCGGCGTTCCCACCTGGCCATCGCCATTGATGTCCGATGGGCAGTTGTTGCCTGTAATGAAGGTGCACGATCCGTCTTCAATGGTCGCGTTGACGTTGTAATTCTCTGCATCTGCGTATGTGCATCCGAGGATTGGAGCGATTTCGCATCCGGTATCTTCACCTGCATGTGGGTTGTAGTCCGCAAATTCAGGGTCGGTGCAACCATCGCATGCCGTTTCCATGCCGAAGCAAACGGCTGGCAATGAAAGGGCGCCCGTGACTTCAACCGAACGCTCAACGCCATCCGATTCACCTGCTTCGTTGTAGAAGCCGTATGAAATCGTACCTGCTGATGCGGAGACTGTCAACTTGTACACGGAATAGTTGGCATAGGCCATTTCTACCACCGCATCTGCTGAGAAGTCACCGGCGATCGAGCCGATTCCTCCCTCGTGCCACATATCAACACGGAAGGTCACATCGAATTGGCAAGAGCCATCGTCGGTGTTGGCACCTTCTTCGTAGTTGTTGGCCGTTGGGTTCGTACAGCCGTTAAATTGACACAACGCATCTTGGTCGCCTGTGTTGGCTCCAGCATCGTAGTTTTCAGCTTCAGGGTTGTAGCATCCGGTGAACAAGCACGATCCATCGTCCGTGTTGGCCGTGTCATCGTAGTTGTCAGCCTCTGCATCGGTGCAGCCGAGGTATTGGCATGATCCATCGTCCGCGGTAGCGTCGGCGTTATAATTGTCTGCCGTTGCGTCCATGCAACCCAAAATCGATACCTCGCCTTCAGCGAAAATGCCAACTTGTCCGAGGTAGCTCCAAGGCTGATCCAACCAGTTTTCAGACGGTCCAAATGCGCCTTTGTAAGCAGCTGCATCGAACCAATCATCACTCGCCAAATCCTCCGCGCTCACCGATACGTCGTTTGAAGGGGTAAGGTCGAGGGTATTGATGACGACCACGCCCGCGGCATCGAATCCATAATCAAAGTCGATTCCAGGATCACCCAACGCAATGTTGTTTGAGGCCGCATAAGCATCCAATTGATCATCGCCATCGGCAACCTGATTTCCATCATAATCGATGACTTCTTCCACGGCCACCATGCAAATGTTCTTCAATCCCAACAGACCTGCGCCCAACTTGTCGAAGGCATCTGAAGGATCTTGCTTATCCTCAATTTCGATGCCCTCTTGGAAGTTGGCCATGATCATGTTGTTCACAAAGCCACCAGAACCAGCGCGGAACAACAAGCCTTGCTTGCCTGCTGCAATGCCGCGACCGATCATCGTAACGTTGTACACTTCCGGAGTCGCGAAGGGTTGTCCGGAAGAAGTTACGTTGGGGCTGTCGTCTCCATCCAACTCTCCTCCACGGTCACCTATACTTGGGTCATTCAGGGCAAACCAATATTGGCCTTTTCCGTGGTAACCTTGGTCCCAATCGAAGCTGTCATCACCGACAAATGCCACGGCCGCGTGTTTCACTTCAACACAACCGCCGAAGAATTCGATTCCATCATCCTCGTTGGCGATGACTTCGACATACTCAATGGTGGTTCCTCGGCCCACGCCGCCCAACGTCAATCCATTGATTTCGTTGGCAGCGCCGAGCTGTGTCCCGCCGTGTCGGATGCTGACATAACGGAGTACACCTGAATTATCGTCATCATTCAACCCGCCATAACTCGCGCGGTCGTTGTCGGCAGGAACGCCTTCGATTTGACCTACGCCTGTGGGGAGGTTGGTCGTGGCGTCACCCAAAATAATCACGCCGCCCCATTGACCGCGGGTGTCGAAAGACACCGAACCGTCGAGGGGATCGGCTTCGAATGTGAACGTGATCGGGCAATTTTCAGTACCGTCAGCATAAATCTGACCGCCGCGTGCTACAATCAATGCTGCTGCGTCTGCACCCTGGCCGGCCATCCCTTTAATAACCGTTCCTGGCTCGATGGTCAATGCCTGTCCGTCGTTGACGAAAACATATCCGTCGAGCAAGTACGTGTTGTCACACGTCCATGTAGTCGTACCCGTACCGTTGCCGTCTGCGTCTGAAATGATGACTTCGTTGCGGTCGCCGAGAGGAGGACAGTCACACGTAGCGACTTCCTCTTCAATCGCCCCAGCGTCATCCGCGTACGTCCAATCTTCCAGCCAGTTTTGACCGTTTGGATCAAACGCACCCATGTAATGAGCGGTTTCGAACCAGGGATCTGTAGGCTGCGCTGAGGCATCCAACAACACCGATGCATTCGGCACAGGATTGAACGGGTTCGAGAAGGCTGTGCCCGACGCGTTAGTCGCCCAGTTGTAATCGATACCGGTCGCCATCTCGGTCAGGTTATTGGTAACGGCATATGCGTCCAATTGATCATCTCCGTCCGCTACTTGAATTCCGTCGTAGTCGATCACCTCATTCACACCGTCCATCGCGAAGTTGAGCAAGCTCAAATCACCTGCCAACCACTTGTCGTATGCGTCAGATGGATCCTGCTTGTCTTCGATTTCAATGGCCTCTGAAATATTGGCAATGATCGCATTGCTGATGTGTCCTCCCGAGCCAGCACGGAACAACAAACCTTGGTTTCCAACGCTGTTGCCTCGTCCAATCACGGTCCAGTTAGCAACAGTTGGAATGGCGAAAGGCATGCCGTCTGCTGTTACGTCAGGGCTGTCGTCGCCGTCCAACTCACCGCCACGGTCTCCTGTGTCCTGTCCTTGGATGGTGAACCAGAATTGACCTTTACCGTGGTATCCTTGGTCCCAGTCGAAGCTGTCGTCGCCGCAGAACATGACCGATGCGTAACGAACGTTTACTGAACCTCCGAAGAACTCAATACCGTCGTCGTCATTTGAAACCACTTCGATGTGCTCGATCGTGGTGCCGCTTCCGACACCGCCCAGCGTCAATCCGTTGATTTCATTAGCAGCTCCAAGCTGCGTACCGCCGTGGCGGATGCTCACGTAGCGGAGAATGCCGGAGTTGTCCGCGTCATTCGCTCCACCGTACTTGGCGCGGTCGTTGTCCGCTGGAACACCTTCGATTTGTCCCTCACCCGTAGGCAAGTTGGTTGTTGCGTCTCCGAGTACAATAACGCCACCCCATTGGCCGCGTGTATCGTACGAAACTGATCCGTCGAGTGGATCCGCTTCGAACGTGAAGGTGATGGGGCAAGAAGCCGAACCATCTGCAAAGATTTGACCGCCGCGTGCGACAATCAAAGCGGCTGCGTCAGCGCCTTGACCGGCCATCCCCTTGATGACTGTGCCCGGCTCGATGGTCAACACTTGTCCGTCGTTCACAAATACATAGCCATCCAACAAATAGGTGTTGTCACACGTCCATGTCATAGTTCCTGTTCCGGTTCCGTTGTCGGTAATGACAATTTCAGGACGAGAAGACAATGGAGGACAATCGCAAACTTCGTCGGGGTTTGTTCCCTCATCGTTCAAGTCGATGTCCGCTGCTCCTGAGAGGTCCAGGTACGCCCAATTCGCCAACCAGTTCTCACCATTGGGATCGAAGGCACCCATATAGCCGAACGGACCGTCTGAGGTCACATCTGCGGTGGGTACCGGGTTGAATGGGTTAGGGAAGGATGTTCCGCTTGCATTTGCTGACCAGTCAGCGTCAATACCCACGTCAGCGAGTTGGATGTTGCTGCTTGCAGCGTAAGCGTCCAAATTGGCGTCTCCGTCGGCGTCTTGGATGCCGTCGTAATCAATCAATTCTGTTGCGCCTTGAACATGGATGTTCGAGAGCGTCAAGTCTCCTGCTAGCCACTTGTCGTAAGCGTCAGAAGGATCTTGTTTGTCTTCAATCTCAATGCCTTCTTGGAAGTCAACAATCAATGCATCGCTCACGTGTCCAC
>JBMSHA010000018.1:0-14648 GCA_049416245.1 Flavobacteriales bacterium
AAAAAAACATTTATTATCAGTTTAAATAATTATATTATTTCACGTGTCAAATTTTAAAAAATTAAAGACTTTTGAGCCACTAGCAGCTAGTTTAACAATTAAAAAGTCTCCTATTCATGGATTAGGTCTCTTTGCAACATGTGAAATACCACAGCAATTTGAACTTGGATTTCAAATAAGTCTTGTCCAATCGCAAACAAATTCCGCCCGGATGACGTCGATTCAAGCGAGGAAAACACCGCATTTGTACGGCCATTCTATCCTGTTCAAATTGATACCGAAAATCAAAGCGCCTCAACTCGGGAATGTCTTGGACGGTTTTAAACTGCGATGCCTCGGCGCGAATCTCCCAAAACGCATCTCGCGAAATCCGCCTGCGCAATTGAATGGCAACTGGGAGGACTTCCTTTTCGTTACTCACTTCCAATCGCCAGCGCATGCGCCACTGACCATTCTGACTCCATTGCTGACCTCCCCATGTCCATTCCCATTGGCTACTGCGGTTGATGTAAGAATGACGAAACGCCAGCCTGCCGTGCGTTTCTGTCTTTCTCGAAGGAGTCGCTTGCCAACTCGAGACGGCATGGGTTTCTCCAAGCGTAACCGCACATTCGATCAACCCTTGCCATGTCGAATGTGACCAGGGCGCAAAAGCGCCAACTTTCCAGTTTCCTTCTTGCACATGGCCAACACCGCCCCAGCCAGAACGACCACGCCGTACCATCCACGCCACGTCGCTCATGGACCCGTGGATACTCACCGCACTCGTCCAATCCGCCGCATTGCAGGCAGCAGCGAACCCATTTCGCGGAACGTAGTCGGGATGACCCCAAGCGGGAACAAAATCGTAGGTAACCGGGAGAACAAAAACCGGGTCGTCCAATCCTGAAAACAAACTGCTTTCGTCAACGGTAAGCCGATGCCCCCAACCCAACCGGTGGCCGCCGACTAGAAACCGCCACTGCGAACCCACTTTTGTCTGCAGGAAGCCCGAAACGTTTTCGTTGGGCTGCATCGATTCCCTTTTATCAAACCGGACCCCCCATTTTCCTGTATTCCGGATTCGACACGAAATCGGATCCAAGGGAAATTCATCCGACACATCCGCGGAGCGCACCGGCGACCTGCCTGTGCTCAAATCAAAACGTAGGCCAGACCCGGTTGTGACCTGCTTTGACTGCGCAACCAACCGCTGCCAAGCATCGCAAAGCATCAACTCCTGAGCAGCACGTTCCGACAATCCTTGTATGGTCCACGCCTCTTCTTTAACGCCCGGCAAACCAGCGCGTTCGAGATGGTGCAACACCACCTCCCGCTCTTCAACCGTCCACCACCCTGTTTCGATTTGACGTTGCATGAATGCATCCAAGTTCGCCCATTGCCCAGGAGTCGAAAAGTAAAAATTCATCATGACCACGCACAACGCTTTGGATCGGCTCATAATTCCCGAACGTTCAAGGTGAAGGACGTGCCTGGGAAACGTCTGCTGCGGGCCATGATCAATTGACACGACAGCCCCCAACGATTCCAAACCATTTGAACGCCCAAAAATCCCGACACAGCATTCATGACGAAACCCGCCTGCCAATCATTTCCCATGGTGTACCGACAGCTCATTTCCGAGGTGAATCCTCCGTTGAACCAGGCGAGTGAAACCGATGCAGTGCCTTGAGGGAGAGATCGAATCCATGCAAGTTGCGCAGCAGCTTCATGCTGCATTTGAGATGTGCCGCGAAATCCTGCCGGGTCCAAGACGAAGCGACTTTCCAACGTAGAATGCGGAAATCTTCCTCGAAAGCACAGGATGGTCCGCAAGCCGTTTGATGGTGCGATGGAAGCAACGTGCCAACGATTCCGTCGCATGCCCATGGCGAAGAATCCTTGGATAGCCTGCGTGAGATCGAGGCGTGCGCCCAAAGCAGCTGAAGAAACGACATACGACCCGATCTGCTTTCGACTTCCAATCGCAGCCCATGTACTATCCAATTGCACAGTGGCGAATAAGCTCTGTGAATTGCTGGCGGGCCAGTGTTGCAAGCCAACGCCAGCAGCAAAAACCGAAATCGCGTCCGGTGCCCAAGCTGGCAATTGCGCTGTACCCCGCAATGCGCAGCAACACCAAATCAACGTCCCGCACAATCTGATTTCCCACCTCCCCATCCGCCACAAATTTGCGGAAACATGCCTTTTTCAATCCGCGAACTTCGCTAGCGTAAGGAGAGGGTTTAGCGTCGTTCCCGAGGTGTCATCGGCGCAGGCACCTTGGGTGCCTCTACCCAGTTCGCGTCCTCAAAATCCGGGGCGCGCGATCCGTTTGACATCCAAGTGCCTTCGGGCCCTCCGAGCAGCACAATTTGTTGCACAGCGTTGTCCTCGAAATCAATGCGCAAGCGGCTGCTCTGGGATTGATTGAATTCTGAGCAGGGATCGTCGGCATCTTCATTGAAGTAGACGCTTTCGGCATTGCCGTTAACCAACAGTTTTTTCAATTCTCCATCGGTGAAGTCCCCCTCGATTTCCCGCCCCACGATTTGCTGGAAACACCCTGTGGCAACAGGTTTTGAAAGGCCTGCATGTCCCCAAGCCAACAAACTTGACGGTCGGTTATTGAGCATTTCCCATTCCAATGAGTCCGATTGCAACATCCAATCCTCCAACCACATCGCCGGCTCTCCCTGCAATTTCACCAATCCTGAATCCCGATCCCAAAGCAAATCTTCTGCCCGGGCATGCGATTGCTCGCCCTGGCGCATGAACACATCCGGCCATGCATGCAGGTATTTTTCATCGACTTGCAACGAGTCTGAAACCAATAACAACGAATCCGCCTCACCGAAATCGATCCAATGCACACGTCCGGAGGAATCGCCGGTCACCCATAAAGTGGCGCCCGCCTCGGCATTGGAATCCCATCTTTTCGCACGAGCTCCATGCAGTTCCCAATGTTCGAGGGTATCGCGAATCCAAACGTGACCTGTCGCCAATGATGGTTCAATCGAATCTGCGGGGAGCTGCAAATAATGCGCTTGAAGCCAAATGGATTGGTCCCGAACGCGAGCCCCGTGCAGAGAATCCGCAAACCAACCTGACTCGGTCGTTTCATCGAATTCACCGGATTGACACCACAACTCGAATTGGCCATTCCTTGAGGCGAGATGCGAAGGTGCATGAAATGAAAATACGCTTTGCCCCTCGTCCCAATGCACGCTGTCCGACTCCAATTCGTAATCCGAAGACGATAATTTGACATCTCCCCCTAACTGCAAGATTTGAAGCGTTGTCAAGTATCGACCTTGGTTGAACCGGATGGAACGATCTCCTTCCGCCAATCGTCCTCCTCTCGGGAGGATGGCAATTTTGGAATCCAAGGCATAGTCCAACAATTCGGTTTCCAAACGGCCAGCATCCGCATCGAGGACGACGGGGATATTGCCTGTTGACTCGGCCCTAACGCGTTGAGTATTGGGATCCAATTTCAAGTCATTGGCTTCCAATCGTTGGCTTCCATCGATGAGCCGGACGTCACCCATGGTGCGAAATTGGCCGTCGCTGTATCGCCATGCGCTGTCGCAATAAAGCCGAGCGGATTCGTATCCAAGGATGACATCACCGATAAGCCGTTGCACGTCAGGTTGGGATTGGTCCCTGAGAATGTTGTCGGCTTGCAAGATTTGGACTTTGCGTTGACCCTGTGTTTCCTGGGCATTCCCGGAAACTACGCCCATACACCATGCCCCGAAAATCAGGGCAATCGGACAAAAATTCATGGGCTTTGAGAAATTCATCGGTTGCAAGTTCTATCGAAATATTCGTATTCCTACCTTTGCACTCCTTTCTGAATGGGCGGGTGTGGTGAAATTGGTAGACACGCTAGACTTAGGATCTAGTGCCGCAAGGCGTGGGGGTTCGAGTCCCTCCACCCGCACCATCAGGGGAAACGAACCTAAACCAACCGCTTGAGCAAACGCCAAACCTCAAGCTTTTCTTGCATCGCCCATGAACATCGACCGGAACAACATTGACGAGCTGACTGCTCGATTGACCGTTACCGTGGAACCTGCGGATTACGAAAATCGCGTTGAGAAAATCCTCAACGATTACCGCAAAAACTCACAATACCCTGGATTCCGGAAAGGCAAGGCGCCCATGGCGCTGATTCGCAAACAATACGCTGCGCCTGTTTTGGCCGATGAAATGAATAAGATCATCTCGGAAGAACTCAGCGCTTACATCCAAAAGGAGCAGCTCGATATTTTAGGGAATCCGATTCCCGAGACGAGCACAGAGGCCTCAGGAGACTGGGAAAAACCAGAGAATTTCACGTTTGCCTACGAAATCGGATTGGCACCTAAAATTGATTTGAAATTCGGATGGGGTGCCAAGTTTACCCGCCACATCATCAAAGTGGACAAAAAAGCCATCGAGGCGGCGATCACGGATCACATGCGTCGTCACGGCTCTATTAGCGAGCAAGAAGAGGCGTCCGATAAAGATTTGTTGCTGGGGCACTTCACACAATTGGACGCATCTGGCGCTCCGTTGGAGGGAGGAATCGAAAGCGATTCAAACATTGCCCTGGAGCACTTAGAGGACAAAAAAACACGCAAGCAACTCACGGGAGCCAAAGCGGGTGATGTGTTTGAAGTCGACCCCCACAAGGTATCACACGGTCATGATGATCTGGCCAAAATGTTGGGCGTCACCCATGATGAAGTGCATGATTTGAAAGGGAAATTCAACTTCGAGGTCAAGGAAATCAAGCGATTGACTCCGCACGAGAACAACCAAGAACTCTGGGACAAGGTCCTGGGCAAGGAGGTCGTGTCGACGGAGAAGGACTTCCGTGAAAAGGTGGCCGAGGAATTGCACGCGCAATTCGATCGCGACGCAGAGCAGATCTTCCGTCGCCGATTTGTAGTGGATCTCATCGAACACATGAAAATTCAGATGCCCGATGCGTTCCTCAAGCGCTGGATTCAGATGAACAATGAGCAACCATTGACCGATGAGCAGCTCGACAAGGAATACCCGAGTTATGCCGACAGCATGCGCTGGCAATTGTTGCAGCAAGCTGTGATGAAAGAATCGGATATGCGGGTCACGGCAGAAGATTTGGAAGCAGAAGCGAAGCGGGTCATCGGAGCGCAATATGCCCAGTACGGTATGCCGTTGGAAGGTGAAATGCTGGACAATTTCGCGAAGAACGCTTTGGCCAACGACGATGAGCGTCGTCGAATTGCTGATATCATCATTGAGCGCAAAGTCATCGATGACTTGATGCCCCGGGTCACCATCAAAGAGAAGACCGTCAGTTTTGAGGACTTCGCCAAGGTCGCCGCTTCGGTCCGATAAAGAGCTGAAAGTCGCTCAATGAGCGATGGCTTTTCAAAAGCCAACGTGTACAAAACATTTTCCATCGTGTGCAAATCACGCACGAACCGAAGGCAATCGGCTGTAATTTTGAGGCATGACTGATCGCAACGAATTCCTCAAGTACGCGGTAAAAGATCGCGGCATGAGCAGCCAAACGGTTCGGGAGTACATCTCGCACGCTTACGGCCCCGAAAACCTGACTCGCACGGTAATCGAGGAGCGGCAAATGCCATTCCGAGAGGTGGATGTATTCTCACGCCTCATGGCCGACCGCATTATTTTCTTGGGCACTGGAATCGATGATTACATCGCGAACATTGTCCAGGCTCAACTGCTCTTCCTTGAATCCACTGATGCGAGCAAGGACATTCAGATTTACATCAACTCTCCTGGAGGTTCTGTTTACGCTGGACTGGGCATTTACGATACCATGCAGTACATCCGACCTGACGTTGCGACCATCTGCACAGGGATGGCTGCGTCTATGGGTGCAGTTCTACTTTGCGCTGGAGCTGCGGGAAAGCGCACCGGATTGAAGCACAGCCGCGTCATGATTCACCAACCTTTGGGAGGAGCAAGCGGTCAAGCATCGGATATCGAAATCACAGCACGTGAAATTCAGAAGCTCAAAAAGGAACTTTATACCATCATTGCTCATCACAGCGGCCAAACTGAGAAAAAAGTTTGGAACGACTCCGATCGCGATTACTGGATGATCGCGGCAGAGGCCAAGGAATACGGCATGATCGACGAAGTACTCGAGCGCAAGTAATTCGATTATGAGCAACACCCCTATCAACTGTTCGTTCTGCGGGCGTAGCAAGGAAGACGTTGATGTCTTAATTGCTGGCGTGACGGGGCACATTTGCGACCATTGCATCGAGCAAGCGGATGGCATTTTGAAGGAGGAGCGCAAACCGGATCCTTCCATCGAAGCCTTCTCGCTTCTCATGCCCAAGGCCATCAAGCACCACTTGGACGACTATGTCATCGGGCAAGATGATGCGAAGAAGACAATCAGTGTCGCGGTATACAACCATTACAAGCGCATCTTAAATCCAGGTTTAGCGGACGGTGTAGAAATTGACAAGTCCAATGTGATTCTGCTGGGTGAAACAGGAACCGGAAAAACCCTGATCGCCAAATCCATTGCCCGTTTACTGGAAGTGCCTTTTTGCATTGCTGATGCAACGGTGTTGACAGAGGCAGGGTATGTTGGAGAGGATGTTGAAAGTGTCCTCACTCGCCTTCTACAGGCAGCGGACTACAACGTAGAGCAGGCCGAGCGGGGCATCGTCTTCATCGATGAAATCGATAAAATCGCTCGCAAAAGCGATAATCCTTCCATCACCCGAGATGTCAGCGGTGAAGGTGTTCAGCAAGCCTTGTTGAAACTGTTGGAAGGCGCTGAAGTGAGTGTACCACCTCAAGGAGGAAGGAAGCACCCCGAGCAGAAACTGATCACCATCAACACGAAGAACATCCTGTTCATCTGTGGCGGTGCCTTTGCAGGTATCGAAAAACTGATTGAACGGCGAATCAATCGCTCTCCCATTGGCTACAGTCAAGCCAAAAATGAGATTGACGATGAGAATCTGTTGCAGTATGCCGCACCAGCAGACTTGCGAAGTTTCGGGTTGATTCCCGAATTAATCGGTCGATTCCCAGTTTTGACTCATCTCAATCCGCTAGACGCATCAGCGCTGCGTCAAATTCTGACGGAACCCAAAAATGCCTTATGCAAGCAATACATCCAGCTCTTCAAAATGGATGGGATTGAATTGAAATTCGAAGCTTCTGGCTTGGACTATTTGGTTGAAAAAGCCGTGGAATTCAAACTGGGCGCGCGCGGTTTGCGCAGCATCATGGAAGCTGTACTCAACGAAGCCATGTTCGAGTTGCCGGGTGGTGATCAAAAAGTAGTAACCGTCAATCGAGCCTTCGCAAAAAGCCGATTCGACCAAGATCAACAGTCGGGGCTGAGAGTGGCCTGAGACCATGGCCAAAAAGGAAACACCGTTGATGCAGCAGTACAATCGGGTCAAATCCGATTATCCTGATGCGCTGCTGTTGTTTCGCGTCGGAGATTTCTATGAAACGTTTGGAGAAGATGCTGTGAAGGCCGCTTCTGTGCTGGACATCGTCCTCACGAAAAGGGGAAACGGGAGTGCTAGTGAAATTGAACTGGCCGGATTTCCTCACCATGCGCTCGATAATTACTTGCCCAAGTTGGTTCGCTCGGGCCATCGGGTCGCCGTCTGCGACCAATTGGAAGACCCCAAGAAAGCTGTCGGAATTGTCAAGAGGGGAGTGACTGAGTTGGTCACCCCAGGTGTTGCCTTTCATGACCAAGTGCTTCAGTCCCGGAGTGACAATTATCTCGCGGCGGTTTACTGGCAAAAAGACACCTACGGCATTGCCCTGTTGGATATTTCGACAGGTGACTTCGCTGTAGCCGAAGGCTCACAAACATTGATCGACCGATTGCTTCGAGCATACAAACCATCCGAAGTGCTTTGTTTAAAGCAAAACCAGAATGCGTTCACGGATGGATTTGGTTCAGATTGGCACATCACCCGTTTAGATGACTGGGTGTTCAAGCCCGACTACGCCCAAGACCGCATCCGAAAGCAATTTGAAAATGAATCCCTCAAGGGGTTTCAATTGGATCAGCGACCCGTGGCCTTGCTTTCTGCCGGGGCCGTCCTGCACTACCTGGAGCATGCCAAACACGATCGGCCTCAGCATGTGCGCACGATTCGTACCCTGAGAGAGGACGGTGTCCTGTGGATGGATCGGTTTACAATACGAAATCTCGAACTCATCCATCCCAACCATCCCGACGGCAAATCATTGGCAGAAACCATCGACCGCACCGGTTCACCCATGGGCGCTCGGCTCTTGCGGCGCTGGCTCATCATGCCGTTGACCGATGTGGGAGAAATGAACCAACGGCTCGACGCTGTGGAGTCTGTGGTCCAAAACGAGTCCATGAGGCGCGATTTTCAATCCGTTTTCAAAACCACCGGGGACTTGGAAAGGCTCGCGTCCAAAGCGAGCACAGGCCGAATCAATCCCAGAGAATTAGGTCAACTCAGGATGGGATTGGAATGCGTCCAGCGTGTTGCAGATTTGGCAGAAGGAGAAGATGCCTTGTTACCATTTTTAGAACGGCTATCGCCTTGTAAGACATTGTTGGATCGGCTGCAGCGGGAACTCGTTGCAGAGCCGCCCATCAACCCATCAAAAGGAACGGTCATTGAACCGGGGGTCCATGCGGAACTCGATGAGTTGCGCGCACTGAAGTCCAATGCCCAGGAAGCACTCGATGCAATTTGCGAGCGGGAGATGCACGCAACCGGGATTTCTTCCCTCAAGATTGCCTACAACCAAGTATTTGGGTATTACCTCGAAGTCCGCAACACCCACAAAGACAAGGTGCCTGCCGATTGGATTCGCAAACAGACATTGACGCAAGCGGAGCGCTACATCACCGAGGAGCTGAAGGAATTGGAGGTGAAAATTCTGGACGCTGAAGAACGAGCCGCTGGGTTGGAATTCGCATGCTTTCAAGCGTTGGTCACCGCGACTGCCGGACACATCGCCGAACTCCAGGATAATGCGCAAGTGATCGGAGCTTTGGATGCTATTACAGGGCTGGCACAGGTTGCAATTGATTTCAATTACGTGCGCCCGCGCTTCCTGGACGGTCAAGGGATCCGCATCAAAAATGCGCGGCATCCGGTCATCGAACGCACCATGAAAGTGGGAGAATCGTACGTGGCCAATGACATTCAACTGGATCCCGAAGTACAACAAATCCTCATGATCACCGGGCCCAATATGGCCGGTAAATCAGCATTGTTGAGGCAAACGGCATTGATTTGCCTCATGGCTCAAATGGGAGGATTTGTGCCTGCGTCGGCGGCCGACTTGGGCGTGCTGGATCGCATTTTTACTCGTGTTGGAGCTTCCGATAACATCTCTTCCGGTGAATCAACATTCATGGTGGAGATGAACGAAACGGCGGCCATCTTGAACAACTTGACCGAACGAAGTCTCGTGCTCCTCGATGAAATTGGACGTGGAACCAGCACGTACGATGGTGTGAGCATTGCCTGGTCGATTGCCGAATATCTTCACGAGCAAGGCAAACGAGCGCTTACCCTTTTCGCTACGCATTATCACGAATTGAATGCGATGCAGGATCGGTTTTCTCGCATTGTAAACATGAATGTGACCGTACGCGAAGTGGACGGTAGAATTGTCTTTTTGAGAAAACTGGCCGTCGGTGGAAGCAACCACTCCTTCGGCATCAATGTGGCTCAACTCGCGGGCATGCCGAAGCAAATCGTTCGACGGTCCCAAGAAGTATTGAAGCAGCTGGAGGCTAGCCGTGAACAATTGGATGACGCAGCTCCCGTCCACGCTCCTGTGCACAATCTATCGGATGTGCAATTGAGTTTTTTCCAACTGGACGATCCGGTCCTTGAGCAGGTTCGAGAGCAAATTCTGGACCTGGACATCAACAACCTGACACCCGTGGAGGCCTTGATGAAATTGAATGAAATCCAAAAAGTGGTTTCCGGTGAGCGGGCCAAAAACTAACCTACCCGCGGGAATCGACTCAGAAGGTTGCCAACAACAAATCCAAATCCTTGAAAGGCAATCCCGCTTCCTCTGCCAACCCACTGTGGGTTACGTTTCCATTGAAAATGTACACACCTGATCGAGCGAGGTGATTTCGCCTGATGGATGCCTCTACCCCGCCATCTGCAGCAAAATCAAGAAGCAGAGGAGCCATGATGTTGCTCAGAGCTTTGGAAGCTGTTCGGCTCACACGCGACGGCATGTTAGGCACGCAATAATGAATGACGTCCAATTCTGTGAAAGTTGGTCGTTCGTGGGATGTGACCCGACTCGTTTCGAAGCAGCCGCCCCGGTCGATGGTCACATCAACGATTACGGTGCCGCGGCGCATTCCCGCCACCATGGGCTCCGAAACCACGAGCGGTGTGCGTTGACCTGAGCCCCGAATCGCACCAATGGCCACATCTGCAGTCTTCAGGGCTTCTTGCAAAACGGAGGGTTGGACTGTCGAAGTCCACAAGCGCTGACCAAGGGCATTTTGCAAGCGAATCAAACGGTGTGGGCTGTTATCAAAGACTTTGACCGTTGCACCCAGTCCTATGGCAGCACGCGCTGCAAACTCAGCCACAGTACCAGCTCCAATAATCACCACTTCTGTCGGGCGCACACCCGACACCCCGCCAAACAGCGTGCCGCGACCTTCAGGACCCGCCAGCAAATCGCCGGCAATCAACACAGCCGAGTTCCCAGCAATCTCCCCCATCGCTCGAACGAGGGGAAAGATACCGTTGTCGTTTTGAAGAAAATCCCAAGCAATCGCCGTGGTCTTTTTCTGGGCCAATGCCTCGAGCAAACCCTTAGGTTGCACCGTCCATTGCAAAGCGCTGATCAACGTTTGGCGCAAACCCATGAGTTCAACTTCTTCCAGGGTTGGCGGCTCGACCTTGATCACCATGCCAGTTTGGAACACTTGGCGCCGATCGTAAACGATGCGCGCACCTGATTCACTGTAGTCCGTATCCGAATAATGAGCTTGGTCCCCTGCTCCTGATTCGACGAGCACTTGGTGGCCACGGGCAACTAGCAATGCCACGGCCTCAGGAACCAAGGCCACCCGCTTCTCTTGAAAGCTCTCCTCCTTGGGAATACCGATGACCAGCTCGCTGTTTCGCTCCGAGATTTGCAGCACCTCTTCCTGAGGAAGCAATGCCGCCTCACGTGCTAGGGACTGGATCCGTTTACTCAAGTCGCTCATTGAAGCCCAAAATACTACATCCGAAGTTGCATCGATGCAGGAAGCGAAAGAATTAGCTCCCGAAGGCCATCGTGCTGCAACCCATCTACCTGAACTTGAACCAATACGGAATCATTTGGAAGCAGCCCCGGCGCTTGCTCGGGCCATTCCACAAAGTTGAGCGCGTCTGCGTCGAAATACTCCGTCAATCCCAAATCCCAAGCTTCAGATTCATCCTTCAATCGGTACAAATCCAGATGGTAAATTCGATGCTCATCCCGACGGTAGCATTGCACCAAGCCGAAAGTCGGACTGACCGCGTCTTCTTCAATTTTCCAAACATTGCAGAGGGACTGGACCAAGGTGGTTTTACCTGCCCCCATTTCGCCTTGCAACGCCACCACACCCCGAGGCACCTCTCCTTTTTGGCTTCCGAAAACCCGCTCCAATTCACGTGCCAGCCGCTCTGCTGCACCGCGCAAACCCGCTAGGTCGAAGGCCCCTGATTTCCAGTAAACTGTCAAATTCATGATCTCGGTTCCAATTCCACCCACGGGATAATCACCTCTTCCAACGAGATGCCACCGTGTTGAAAGGTATCGCGGAAGTTTTGTGCGAAATGATTGTAATTATTGGGATAGACCAAAAAATCATCTTCCCTGGCGAAGATGTATGAGCTGCTGACTTGCGGACGTGGCAGACCCATCACTTCAGGCTGGCGCACCTCGAATACCTCTGAGGCTGCGTAGCCCAAATTGCGTCCCACTTTATAGCGTAAGTTGGTGTTGGTTGAACGCTCCCCTTTCACACGAATCGGATTGTTGACCCTGACGGTGCCGTGGTCCGTCGTGATGATGACACGTGCTCCCTGGTCCGCCATTCGCCCCAATAGCTCCTTCAGTGCGCTGTGCTCAAACCACGACAACGTCAACGAGCGGTACGCGGCTTCGTCTTCGGCCAGCTCCTTCAAAACATCCATCTCCGTCCGCGCATGAGACAGCATGTCCACAAAATTGTAAACGACGGCGGTGATTCGATTGTCCTTGGTCTGGTGGAACTGGTCCACAAGCTTCTTGCCGGCAGCGAGGTTGGTCACCTTGTGATACGATGATTTTCCTTCCAAATTGAGGCGGTCCAGCAACGCAGAAAAAAGCTCGCCCTCGAATTTGTTCTTGCTCCCTTCCGCATCTTCATCCACCCAATAATGCGGATAGACTCGAGCGATTTCCGCTGGAGACAACCCTGCGAAAAGTGCATTCCTCGCATATTGCGTAGCTGTTGGAAGCATCGAAAAGTACGTTTCGTTGTGCTCCACTCGGAAACGACTCAGCAATTGCGGTTCGATCATTTTCCACTGATCCAACCGCAGGTTGTCGATGACCACCAAAAAGACCGGCTGATCCGCATTCACCTCTGATAGCACCCTGGGTAATCGCTCGGGCAACAATCGGTGCGAAAGCAGCGGGGCATCATCACTGGGTCCCGCCATCCAGTCTGCATAATGGTCCTCGTAAAATTTGGCAAACTGGCGGTTTGCGTCCTTGAATTGCATGTCGAGGATGTCACGCATGCCTTCATCTTCGGATTGTTCCAATTCCAACTTCCAGTGCACCAAACGTTGGTAGATCGCCGTCCATTCATCAGCGTCCAATCGATCCATCAATTGCATAGAAATCTCTCGAAACTCCCGCTGATAATCCGACAGGGCCTTTTCACTTACCAATCTCCGCTCATCCAAATTCTTCTTGATCGCAAGCAAAATCTGATTCGGATTGACCGGCTTGATCAAGTAGTCGCTGATTTTCGAGCCGATCGCCTCTTCCATGATGTGCTCTTCCTCGCTTTTGGTGATCATCACGACGGGAAGATGTGGACGCTGTTCCTTGATGCGCTGCAGCGTATCCAGTCCATTCAGGCCGGGCATTTGCTCATCCAAAAAGATCAAATCAAAAACCTCTTCCCCCAGTTTTTCCAGCGCCTCAACTCCGCTGTTCACGGCGGTGACATGATACCCCTTCCCTTCTAAAAACAACACGTGTGGCTTGAGCAAATCAATTTCGTCGTCTGCCCATAAAATGCGTGGATTCCTCTGCATGTCGAATTCGTTCAATCAAAAATACGGCGCTACCCAACGCCACGCGTTAACTTGCACTCGGATTCAACGCAGGAACGTCGAAAATCATATGAAAAACGGGCATGTCAAATCACAACAAACATAAAATCCTGAATGATCCAGTCTACGGATTCATCACGATTCAACATGCGTTGAGTTTTGATTTGATGGACCATCCCTACGTGCAACGCCTGCGACGGATTTCACAATTGGGGCTTTCGCATTTGGTCTACCCCGGCGCTGTGCACAACCGATTCCACCACGCGATCGGAGCCCTGCATTTGATGCAAGAAGCCATTGCTGTGCTGCAAGCAAAGGGAACAGATATTACGGAGGCTGAAGCCGAAGGAGCGTGTGCTGCGATTTTGCTCCATGATATTGGGCACGGTCCGTTTAGTCACGCACTGGAACACAGCATCGTCAAAGGAGTGCACCATGAAGACATCAGCACGCTCATCATGGCTCGCTTGAACGATCACTTCAACGGTGCCCTGGACATGGCCATCGCCATCTTCAATGACCATCACCCCAAAAAATTCTTGCATCAGTTGGTTTCCTCCCAACTCGATATGGACCGCATGGATTACCTCGCCAGAGATAGTTTTTACTCCGGAGTGGCCGAAGGGAAAATCGGAAGTGAACGCATCATCAAAATGCTCGCTGTCCACGACAATCACTTGGTTGTAGAAGAAAAGGGGATTTATTCCATTGAAAAATTCCTGATGGCCAGACGGCTGATGTACTGGCAGGTGTACCTCCACCGCACGGTGTTGTGCGCAGAGTTCATGCTGATGGCCGTTCTGAAACGTGCAAAACACCTCGCAGCGCAAGGGACGTCAATCTTCACCTCGCCCGCATTGGGAGTTTTCATTCACGAGTCGTTGGATCGGGCAAAGTTTTTTGCGGATGAAGCCATTTTGGATCAATTCTGCGAGCTGGACGACAGCGACATCCTGAGCGCTCTGAAAGTTTGGCAACACCACGAAGATTTTGTGCTGCGCGAATTAAGTCGGCGCATCATCCATCGGGACCTCTTCCGCATCGAGCTTCGTCCTGAAGCCTACACAGAAGATGAGACAGCTATGCTGACGAACCGTGTGAGCGCACAATGGAACATCTCCGCCGAGGAGGCCGCATACTTTGTCATCAATGACCGCATCGAGAACAACTTGTATTCGGCCGGCGGTATACAAATCCAATTTAAAAACGGGCAGATATCCGACTTCGCGGATGCATCAGATCAACTCAGCCGAGAAATTCTCATGCGCACCGTGGCAAAATCATTCGTTTGCTATCCAAAAGAGTTGAATCTGACTCCCTGATCAGTCCAACTCCACG
>JBMSHA010000019.1:0-14419 GCA_049416245.1 Flavobacteriales bacterium
GAAATGATGGTCCATGAAAACCGGGTCTCCTTTGGTCAGGTTGAAGGTTTGTCCGTCGTCTGAAGTGACCGTCACATTCTCTGCAAGCAAGAACGATCCACCGCTTCCGTGGATGAAGTGCGACCATTCCCATGCCTGCGAGCCGAGGAAGAAAAAGCCTCCGATGATGGTGAGCCCGAGCCAGCGCACAACGCCCGACTTGTCGTTTCGATGTCCAGCTTCAACGGCCAATACCATCGTGACAGAAGAGACAATCAAGATGAAGGTCATCAAGGCTACATAAATCAAAGGGTATTGACCTTCCAAACCTGGAAGCGCCCGGAACACTTGTTCGCCGATGGGCCAGGCATCTTCACTGCTTGCACGAACGAATCCATACGCGGTCAACAACCCGCCGAATGTCAAGGCATCCGATACGAGGAAGTACCACATCATCATCTTTCCATAGCTAACGCTGAAGGGAGATTGTCCTCCTCCCCAAAGGATTTCTTTCGAAATGGCTTTTGATGCTTCTCCGCCCATGACTACAATTTGGCGGCAAATTTATGCAATGAAGTCCAATCAACCCACCTTTTTGGCCTATTCGGAAACAATCAAAATAGCGATTCGTTCAAACGGGGGGTCATTGTCAGTTGAGGAAGAACAAAAATGCGAACAAATACAGCCACAACGCCCCCATGAAATGCCAGTAAATGCTCAGGGATTCGAGCCTTACTACATCCCCGCCGTGGATAGTTCCCACAGCTACCCGAATGCCGTTCACCACCAGGTAGATGAAGCCAAACGTCAAGTGCAAAATGTGCACGGCAATCAATGCCCACAGGTAGCCTCCGCCTGAATTCGATGTGCGGGCGACGTCGCGCGTGATGGGTTTGACCATCAGTTCATCGTTTGCTGCGTAGAATTCGTTGCGCTCTGCGCTGTAAAGAATGGGTTGGCCATTTCGGTATACTTCATAGTCCGTTCCGTACACCGCGCCGCTTTCCATGATAGCTTCAATGCTGTTCCAACGGTAGGCGTTCATTCCCGACTCGTGCTCGCTGACCGTCCAGCCCATGCCAAATTGAGCCAGTCCGCGCCAGCCTTCGGCTTGGCTTACTGTGAAGCCGATGCCCAGAGCGAGGGTTAATCCCAAGGCGACGAGGGTTTTCGTTTTGTCTCCAGTGCGCATCCATCGCACACTGAGCCAAAGCGTGATGGAGGACAACACCAACAGCGCATTGGATACCCAAAACGGCGCGGTGGCAGGGACGTGCACCCAGTATTGCCCCATGTTCGAGACAATGTACGCGCTTGTAAAACCGGCGAACAACATCACGACAGCGAAAACGATGAAGTACATCAACATTTTCTTGGTGCGTTCACGGACGGCCGGATCATGGCCTTCAAAAACATCGGGTTTGCGGCGGGTTGGGGCGTCAGACATGGTCCAATTAAATTTTATCCAATACGTAAGCGATTTGAACGACTGGGAGGTAGGCAAACGACGCAAACATCAGTTGTCGGGCGTGCTTCGCGTCGAGGGTGCGGTACAGCTTCCATGCGGGAATGAGAAATCCCAAGCCGCACATGACTGCGACCACGAGCGCTGCGTTGCCCACCATGGGCGAACCCGTTGGCAAGGCCCACGGAAGCAGGGACGCCGGAATGCAGAAAGCCGTATACATCAATATCTGCCAGGCACTCTCTCGCGTGCGCCCCGTTCGGAACGGGAGCATGTGATAGCCTGCTTTTTGATAATCGTCGTGTGCGAGCCAGGCGATGGCCCAAAAGTGAGGGAATTGCCACATGAATTGAACAGCGAAAAGCGTTCCGGGTTCAATTCCGAAATCTCCGGTTGCCGCGACGTAGCCAATCATGGGCGGAAGCGCGCCGGGGAAGGCGCCCACAAAGACGCTCAACGTGGATTTGCTTTTGAGCGGCGTGTAAATGAATGCATAGCTAACCAATGCCGCCACACCCAACCATCCGCTCAGGGGATTCAAGGAGAACAGACTTCCCAATCCAATGGCCGCGGCGCCGATGCTGTAGAGCCAAGCTTGCCAAGGCTGCATCCGCCCTGTCGGCAACGGCCTTTCTGCAGTCCGTTTCATCAATCCATCGACACGCTGTTCGATGATTTGATTGAGGCCGTTGGAAGCTCCAGTGAGCAGATAGCCTCCGACGGATAGCAACAAGAAACTCTTCAAATCCAGCGACTCTACGGCCATGAACCAACCGAGAATCGCAGACATGACCACGAAAAATCCCAGTCGGACTTTGAATAATGCGGCGATGTCTTTCATGAGATTGGGAGCACTCGTTGCGTGAATTGGAGTGCAAAATTACACCCCGTTGCGGGAAGTCACATCACCAATTGCGTTCTTCAAGGACGCGATTCAGACGGATTCCGAGTTCGACGCGCCACCAATTCTCGTCGGTGCGTTGCCCCAGTCGCTTGTTCTGCATGGCGCGTATGAATACTTGTTGGTCCTGCAGTTGGGGAATGTCGTACCCCAAATCCAGCCAGCCCAGCCGCTGATCGACCACATCGGTGTCGCCGGCAAGGCCGTTGCCGTCCCACATCAAGCCCACACCGTAGTCGGCAGGTCGCGAGCTGTAGGACAACAATGGATCTGCGCCGATGCTGAACGCTGGGATTTTGTCCAATTCGACAAGTTCGTCAATGCCTTGACGGCGAAGCACCATGCCGAGATGTGCGTGCCACGGTGCGCGGTCCCACCGAACATGAGCGCGACCTTCAGCGAAATTGCTGCCCGCGGGATGAGCTATAGGTTGGCGGTTGTGGGTCCACGATTGGGCGGTCGCCGTGTGGGCGTAAGTGTAGGGTCGCACGGCACACGCTTCTAAAACAGCAGTCCATTCTTCGTTCGAGCTCCTCCACGTCATGGATCCCAACAAACCCCATTTGTTTGCCCACCATTGGGAAGGATCAAACAATTCGCTGACCACCAATTCGTCCAACAGCAATTGGCCGTAGAGGCGAAGGCGTCCATTGCCCCACCGCGGAACATGGGCCAAAGAGGCCCCGATGAGCGCGTTGTCAGCTGAACCTAGGGCGTATTCCGCGGGTCGGAAGGCAATGACGGGAAGGGCATAAACGCCCTCAAATCGATCGGTATAGCCGGAATCGTTGGCCAACCAGGTTACGGCACCAAACAATCCCCCTTCCCAGCCGCGGCCGAAATCAACCGTCACGGTGTGCGCGGCGAGCCAGCTGCCACGTTTGTTGACGTAGGTGCCGGGGCTGAATTGACCGGAGCCGGGAAAGTCCGGGGGACTGCCTACGCTTCGGTGCGTCGTTCTTGCGACCATGTGCACGTATTGAAGGCGCTCGGTATGGAGATTGAGCCGAGCGAACGGGAGCGGAGCGGCTTGCCGGTCCATCCAAAGCGATCGCCATCCGTGGCCCCAATGATGCTGGCGGTTCCCCGCTTCAAGCGAAACGGATGGGCTTACCTGATACCGAATCGATCCGATCGCTCGCAACAATGCAATATCCGTTTGGTTGGGATTCCATGCCCAACCCATGCCGTCCCAAGTTCCCCATTGCCAAGCCTCATTCCAATCCGTTGCATTGACGCCCGCAACACGCCAGTGTTCGATGAGCCCGCTGCCTTGCCATTTGTCGTGTTTCCAATCCCATGTGAGGCCGAGTTGCCAACCGGTCCCGCCTGCGCTGGGCCAATTCCACCATGGTCCGCGCAATAGCGCACCGGGGCTGTATTGCAATGTGCCAAATCCCGCGAGCTCGAGTAAGCGCGGAATGGAATCTGATTCGGTGGGGGCGTGAAGAGGCCAAATGGCAGAGGACTTCGGATTCCAGCTGCCGCAGTCCCATGCGTCTGACCTTAAATCTTGGCCAAACAGAAAGCTGGCGTAAGTCGAGACGAACAAAGTGCCCAGAAAAATCCGGAGGAATGTCATACCGGCAAGGTACGATTAAGCGGCTGCAGAGGTTTCTGATTTTTTCAATTCCTCCGCGGCTTCACGCAACATGCGATCCCGATGTTCCGCCAATTTGTGTTGACCCTGTGTACTTCGAAGTACGGGTGAGAACCAGGCAAATGCCAAGCCGAACAATCCAAGGAACATGGCTTCTTCCGAAAAATTCGGATAGATGTATGGTTTCAACCACGCAATGGCAATCATTGCCAAAGAGAACGTGTAGACGAACAAAGCGGTCTTGCCGTGATCGCGCAAACGCATCATCAGCCGATGATGCAAATGGTTGCGATCTGGGTTGAATGGGGAAATGCCTCGCGCGGCGCGTAAGCAAAATACACGCAGTGTGTCAACCAATGGATAGGCCAAAATGCTCATGGCCAAGATGGGTTTGGACAACCCACTCCACTGACTAGGAACTATTTCTTGAGGGGTGCTCATGACCTGCGTCGCTAAGGCATAAGCCAACAAGCCAAGGAGCAATGAACCGCAATCTCCTAGAAAGATGCGCGCAGGTGAAAAATTGAAGACCAAAAATCCGGTCATGGCACCCGCCGTGGTTAGGGAGATGATGGCTGAAGACAATTGGCCCGTTTGGATAAACCAAAACCCAAATGCAGACATCGCGATGACACTATAACCGCCGACCAGCCCGTCGATCCCGTCAATCAAATTCAAGGCATTCACGACCACGATGTAGACGAACAGCGAAAAAAGGATGCTAATCGCTTCGGGCAGCGCTTCTATCCCAAACAATCCGCCGAACGAACTGATGCGGAAATCCCCAACAGTCACCAAGAGCAAACCAACTCCGATATGCACCAGCAGCTTTTTGGCGGCTGACAAACCAACGATGTCATCCTTCAGACCCATGAAGAAAATCAACACGATGCAAGCAGCGAGGATGGAGCCCGATTGGAAAGTTTGCTGAGCCGGAACTTCGCCAAACGACATCCAAAAAAAGACGTTGAACATGAGCGTGATGAAGACCATGATGCCACCCACGGTAGGAACCGCTCGGTTGTGGATTTTCCGGGGGTCCTCCGGCTCATCAACGAGGCGCTTCAACTTAGCTACCTTAATCAGCGTAGGCATGCCAAAAAGCGCGATGAAGAATGCGGATAAGGCGACGAGGGCAATCATTTGAACGCTAAATTACTAAAAACAAATCAACAAACACCACAAATAGTAATATAATGTGATGAAGGATATGTTAATAAGCTATACGTTTGATTGAGGGAATAGGTTACTCCCAACGTGCGATGTCGGCGCTGACACCGACCGAATAAATCGGGTAAGCCTCGCCCCATTCGTGCATGTTGATTTGTCCAACCCTTAAGCAGAAGCTTAAAGGCCAAACGGTATGCACAGCGTATTCGAGCCCCAATCGCCATTGGTCTGCGGCGGTGTTGCGTTCGATGATGCTGGAAATTTGCAGTCGGTTGAAGGGGGTTCCTTTCAGTTCGAATCGCCTGGTTTCCCGCCAAATTTGATGCAAGGAAATGCCATCAGTTGCAATTTCGGGCCGGAAATAGGTTGCTTCTCCTTGCTCATACTCCCAGCAATCCCGGCAATGTCCGTCTCCACGGATGCCGATTTCAAGCCTTGCTTCGAGTCGTTTGCTTGTCGCCCGGATGCCGGCGACCGAAGTCAAGGGAACGAAGACGCTGAAATCTCCGGTGGAAGCGAGCCGTTTGCGCACACCGAAATCCCAGGATTGCTGAACATAACCGGTTATGTGAAGAGAATTCCCAAGATTTGCATGGTATTGGCACTCACCACCAGCAACGTGTCGCGCGGGTCGATATGCTTTCCCTCCTGCGGATTGCTCCGTAGTTTCCCAGCTCAAGTTGTAAACTCCCTGCAGGACCCAATGGCGTCCAATGGACTGTGCATGGGTGATGAACAGGGCGCGCGACCGCTCCAATAGCGACTCGGCAGTTTCGCCCAACGGTCCGCGGCGGGTGGACAACCAGCGGGTGTTCCACAAGGAAGTTCTACCCATGGAGGATTTCCTGGAAACCCGGGCGTAGGGGGTAGGAGCGGCCTGTCGCGAAAGAAAGGCGCTGGAACGCCCGGCCCCGACGTGCAATGCATCTACCCCGGCGTCGAATTCCCAGTTTTCCTGCTGCCAACCCACCCATCCACGCGTTCTCGACACGTCGAAATAAGCCTCTTCCC
This sequence comes from Flavobacteriales bacterium, assembly GCA_049416245.1. Lineage (GTDB taxonomy): Bacteria > Bacteroidota > Bacteroidia > Flavobacteriales_D > Sanyastnellaceae > UA16. The sequence goes on from JBMSHA010000019.1 coordinate 6,127, forward strand.
ACGTGTTGAAACCGTTGTCTTTGCCCAATTTTGACCGCCCCCAACCGGGAATGCGGTTTTGAGCGGCCCAATATCCGAGAAGCGGTTCGGCGATGCCTTGTCGTTCGAGCAATTCTCCGCCCACATGCCAGCGGTCGTCGATGATCGCTTGGAAACGTGCTCCCCGGATGTTGTCCCACGTGGCTTGGGGCTCCGGTTCCACCGTCATCATGCCGCTCGGAGGCAGAAGCGCCCCGATGGAAGCTTGGACCACGGGGTCAACGACCACCACATTGGTACCCCCTTCCCGATCCGAGAAGTCCAAGAGGTGCTGTTCCCCCGTGCGTTTCCACCAAGAATCTGCTGTGGAACGCGGTGTGATATTCAGTCGTTGAGCTGGCACGTAGCCGGAGCTGTCGCTCATGGACAAACTTGCATCCATCGGGCTTTGGCCAACTGCTGAAACCAGGTAAAAACAGGTTCCCAGCAACCAAGCGATTCGCCCTTTTTGCATCCGTCAAAAAGTGTGTTTGACGTGTTCGTAAACGTGCTCGATGCCTTCGCGCAAACCGATTTGGGCCTTCCAACCGAGGCCGTTGATCCGGCTGACGTCCATCAGTTTTCGCGGCGTGCCGTCGGGTTTGCTCGTATCCCAATCCAATTCACCGTGGTATCCGACGATATCGCAAATCATTTCGGCCAATTCGCGGATGCTCAAATCTTCTCCCGTGCCGACGTTGACCCAATCCTCCCCATCGTAGGTGTCCATCAAGTGCACACAAGCTTCTGCCAAATCGTCGACGTGCAGGAATTCGCGCTTCGGTGATCCCGTTCCCCAAAGCGGGACGCTCGGAGCTCCGCTGGCTTTGGCGGTGTGGATCTTGCGAATGAGCGCCGGCAAGACGTGGCTGGTTTCCAGGTCGTAATTGTCGCCCGGCCCGTACAAATTCGTGGGCATGGCGCTGATGAAGTTGGCGCCGTATTGGTGCCGATACGATTCGCACAGCTTGATGCCGGCGATTTTGGCGATGGCATAGGGTTCATTGGTCGGCTCGAGCGGGCCGGTGAGCAGGGCATCTTCGACCAAGGGTTGAGGAGCCAATTTGGGGTAAATGCACGATGAACCGAGAAAAAGCAGTTTGTCCACTCCGTGCTGCCAAGCTGCATGGATGATGTTCGACTCGATCATCAAGTTTTCATAGAGAAACTGGGCGCGGTACACGTTGTTGGCGTGGATGCCGCCGACCTTCGCGGCGGCGAGGTAGACCTGTTGAGGTTTTTCTGCATCAAAAAAATCAAAAACTTGCTGCTGATTGGTCAAGTCAAGCTCTGCCCGTGTTCGGGTAATGATGTTCGAAAACCCCTTAGATTCTAAGTGTCGAACAATCGCAGACCCCACCATACCGCGATGACCCGCGACGTAAATTTTTGTTTTTAAATCAACTCCGTTTTCACCCATGCTCGAAAGTTAATGCGGAATTTTTAGCGTGCTTGCATTTCCCGCAAACCATCGCCGATAAACGTGAATGCCAACACCACGCTCACAATCAACGCGCCGGGTGCGATGGCCAACCAAGCATGGCTTCCGGTGATGAGGTGGTAGTGTTCTTGGATGATGTTGCCCCAACTGGGTATCGGGATTTGTGCGCCGTATCCGAGAAAGCTCAATCCGGACTCGATGAGGATGGCGGCGGCGAAATTGGCCGCTGCAATGACGATGATGGGACCGGTAGCATTCGGTAGCATGTGCCGCAGCATGATGCGCATATCCGAAAAGCCCAATCCACGCGCCGCTTCAATGAATTCCATTTCACGCAGGGATAGGAATTGGCCGCGCACAACCCGCGCCACGTCTACCCACATCGTCAAACCAATGGCGAGGAAGACTTGCCACAATCCTTTGCCAAACGCCATCGTAATGGCCAACACCATGAGCAAGGTGGGCAGCGTCCAGACCACTTGGATGAACCAACTCACCGCGGCATCGACCCAACCGCCCCGGTACCCTGCCCAAGCTCCGAGCAATATGCCGATGAAAAGCGAAATCAGCACCGAGGTGAACCCCACCCCCAAACTGATCGCGGTGCCGGCCATCAATCGACTGAGCACGTCCCTGCCGTAGCGATCGGTACCCAACCAATGCCGCATCACGGTGCCGTCCGGCAATTCCGATTCGGTTCCGGGTGCGAGCAAGGTTCGATCGAGATCTTGGGCGTTGGCATAACGCGAAGCGTCGGGTCGAATCACCGGACCAGCAAGTGCAACCAACACCAAAATCGCAATCCACAAGCTACCCACCATGGCAGGTAAGTGACGGGTGAATGGGTGAGGGTTGGAGAACCTGAACATCGCTCGGTGAAATTAAATGCGGCGGCCTTTCCAATCGACTCGTTGCGCGAGAAGTTCCCACCAAGCCCCGAACACCAGCATGGCGTAGCGCGGAGTGAAAGTCAACCGATCGATGGGACACATGGCCAAACCAAACATCCGCGCCGCTGAGCGGATCATCCGCCCGTCCAGGAGCGCCTTGACCGACCAAAAGGCCAAGGCCAATGGCCAACCCCTTGGGTCTGCCAGGCTCAAACCCAGGATGGCAATGCCTCCCATATGATGCACGGCAACTCGAGTGGCCGTCCGCCTTGTCAGGGCATCTTGGCCACCCGTTTTGGACGCCCAACGTGCACGTTGTTGCCACAACGCCTTCCACGAAGGCACCGGGCGGGTCACCGCAATTGCCCCGGACTTCCCGCACCAAGCGATGCGTTTCCCGCGGCGTTTCAACGCAACCAGTGCAAATCCGTCGTCGCCGGAAGCCTGTTCGGGGTGCAATGCATCGACCGGATATTCGGCAGTGGCGTAAAGGCTGTTGGCCCCGCTGCCCATGGCGAGTTTTCCTTGACGCACACCGCTGGCAATCCACACCATCATCGCGCCGTACTCGAGCGCTTGAAACCGTTCCCAGCTATCATTCGGCTCGGCCACGAGCGCCACAGGTCCGAGCACGGCTGACGAATTCGCGGTTGCGCTGAGCATCGCTGCGGCCCACCCGGGCTCTAGCCGAACGTCTGCGTCAAGCGTGGCCATCCACGGGGTTTGGACCTCTGCGTGACCCGTGGCAAGCGCGGCTTTTTTACCGATGCCATTCGATGAAATGCAACGCACAACAGGGCCCGATTGCTCCGCTACTTGACGCGTCCCATCTTCACTGTGGTCGTCGATGACCAAGACCTGCACGGGATGTGTCTGCCCGGCCAAATCATGCAAAAGCGCTCCCAGATTTTCGGCTTCATTTCGGCAAGGAATCAGAACCGTCAGTTGGGGCCGTTCGAATGCTGAGGTGGGATCGTTTCCAAAGCGGCTGGTCGAAACGGTGCGCCATACAAACATGGCATATTCCGCCAAGATGCCGGCGACAATCAAAATCACCAGTCCTTCAACCATGGCTTCGCGTTAAATGAAGCACACCTCCGACGCAGGCGGGCAAGAACAAATTCACCAGCCAAACCGAGAACGTGGCGGCCAATAAGGGAATCAAAGCGTCTGTTTGAGGATTGAACCATGCCACCACCAGCGCTTCGCGCACACCCAGCTCAGCCAGGGCGGCTGTGGGCATGATCATGTTTCCCCAGTATACAGCTGCAATCGCCACCAAAAGCGAAGCATCGAATTCAAATCCCCATGCGACCAAAGCGCAGGCAAATTGACTCGAAAAAACCAAATACCGGGCGCTGCTGAGGCCGATTTGTTGAGCGTATTTGACCCCGGCCAAAGGTTCATTTAGGCCGGGAAAACGCCGGGACCAACGGGCCAATTTCCCCTGTCGAAGGAGCCAGGGCAATGCCCACCAACCCGCAGCCAATGCTGCAGTTCCAAGCGCCCATCCTCCGGGAGAAGGCAGGTCAAACCCCGGTCCCCATGCCGCGGTGGTGCAGATGGCCAACGCTGCTACGCAGCCCCAAGTGAGGGTCCATCCGGCCTGGGACCAAGCGCCCACCGCCCAAGCCCGCGCACCACCGGCCCGCTCGTGCTCAGGCAGCAGAGCCACCCGGGCGATGGCGTCGCCGGTGCGGTTCGGGGTGATGAGGGCCCACAACGCACCGTAGAGGACTTCCCGCCCGCTTTTGGTCCATGTTTTTTGTGGATTTTGCCTCAGCGCATGCCATTTCGTGATTTCCAATCCGAGGTTCAACGGCAAGAACGCAATCAACCCAACGAGCCAAAGCGGTTGCTGGATTTGGCTGTGAATTCCCTCTGCCACCAGCGCAGCCCAAGCATCTTGTTCCGTCGCGGTCTGCACAACATAGGCAAGTGCGACGGCAGTAACCAACCACGGGAGCCATTGACGGACGTTGGGCGAAAAACGCATTTCCAAATGTACCTTCGTCGAAGCATGTCACCAACCGCCAAAGTCAAGTCAACGACTCCGAAGCCGCCTGTTGAACAAATCATCCTCGGAATTGACCCCGGAACGACCATCATGGGGTACGGGGTGATTCGGGTGACCGGCAAAAAATTGGAGTTGGTCGAAATGGGCGCGTTGCATTTGTCCAAATACAAGGACCATGCGGTCAAGTTGAAGCGGATTTTTGACCGGTGCGCGGCACTGATTGAAACCCATGCGCCGGACCATCTGGCGGTGGAGGCGCCGTTTTTCGGGAAAAATGTTCAATCCATGTTGAAGCTTGGTCGGGCCCAGGGGGTTGCGCTTGCCGCAGCATTGTCCCGTGACATTCCCGTTTCGGAGTACGCGCCACGAAAAGTGAAGCAATCCATCACCGGTTCGGGTAGCGCAAGCAAAGAGCAGGTAGCGGCCATGGTCGCGCGCACGCTGGCCATACCGATGGACAAGATGCCCAAGGAATTGGACGCTTCGGATGGTTTGGCAGTGGCGCTTTGTCACCACTTTCAATTGGCCTCACCGCGCATGCAAACGGGCTACAGTGGTTGGAAAGCATTCGTCCAGGAACAAAGCGATCGTGTCATCGGCTGAAAGCACCGACATCATTTTTTTTCAAAAATGTAACCTTTTGGAATGGCCAGGCGTAAAACCGCCCGGAGCCTAGCTCTATAACAGTTTACTTGTTTTCATTCAACAGGGGAGGGTTGTCCAATGGGACGACCCTTCTTTGTTATGCACGCAGGTGTTGTGCCATCTTTGTGCCGATGAGCAAATTGAAGAACATGGCCGTGCCAGGCCAACATGGAAGGCCGGTCGTGGTGGACGTGAACTGGTCCGCCAACGTGCGAAACCAACCGCTGGTCATCTTCGCCCATGGCTACAAGGGCTTTAAAGACTGGGGCGTTTTCGGCTGCATGGAGGATGTGTTTGAAGCGGCGAGTATGGCCTTACTTCGATTCAATTTTTCCCATAACGGAGGCACCCCCGAACAACCCATTGATTTTCCGGATTTGGAAGCTTTTGGTTCGAACAATTATTCCATCGAACTCGATGATCTTCAAACCGTGTTGGATTGGATTTGGGAGGGAGGCCATGCATTCAGCGAACACATCGATTTGAGGCGCATTTTTCTCATCGGTCATTCCCGCGGCGGTGCCATTGCCATCCTCACGGCTGCGGCAGATCAGCGCATCCGCGGGCTCGCCACCTGGGCGGCGGTGTGCACCTTGGATCGGTCAACGTTTCAGCCAGGACCGGAATTGGAGGATTGGAAAGCAACCGGTGTCATGTACGTGAAGAATGGCCGAACGCACCAAGACATGCCGCACTTCATTCAGTTCTACGAGAATTTCGTGGAGCATCGGGCGCGATTGGATGTCGAAGGTGCCGCCAGAAGATTGCAGATTCCCCAATTGATCGTGCACGGGGAACATGATACGTCCGTGCCGATGGATCACGCCGAACAGTTGCATGCTTGGAATGCAGAAAGCGAGTTGTTGCGTGTGGCAGGAGCCGATCACGTTTTTGGCGGGAAGCATCCGTGGGAGGAGGATTACCTGCCCACGGAATTTCAAACGGTTTTGAAAGCGACGATTGGATTTTTCAGTCGCCCTCTTGCCTGAAGGCTTTTATCAACTCAACAGCGTCCGGTCGATGATGCGGGAGATGAGTTCGGTTTTGGACATGCCGATGGCCGCAGCTTGTTTGGGAATGATGCTCGCCTCGGAAAATCCGGGGACGGTATTGATTTCAATCACGTGAGGCTCACCTTCCGGCTCGCACATCATGTCGACTCGGGCCATCCCCTTCATATCCGTCGCACGGTACACTTCGACTGCGCGCAACTGCAACCGTTCGCGCAGCGTGTCGGGAATCTCGGCCGGCGTGATTTCTTCGGACTCGCCGTCGTATTTCGCGGCGTAGTCGAAAAATTCGCGATGCGTAATGATTTCTGTGACGGGCAGTGCCATCGGTTCTCCGTTTTCATCCGGAATTACACCCGTCGTGAATTCCCGGCCACTCAAAAGCGACTCGATGATGACGCCCGCCGCGCCTCCCACGTCCATGGCGTGCGAAATCGCGGAGTCCATTTGGTCCATCCGTGAAACTTTTTCAATGCCGATGCTCGATCCGGTTTCGTTGGGCTTGACGAAACATGGCAAACCCAGCTCCTCGACCAATTCGGCTGTGGACCACGCATCGCCGGGCAAGAGCTGCCTTGCCCGTGCCACGGGTATGCCGGCTTCACGCAAAGCATCCGTGGTGCGGCCTTTGTGAAAGGTGAGCGCCATTGCTCTGGAGTCTCCAGTCGTGAACGGTACGCCGGCAGTTTCCAACAAACCCTGCAATTTCCCGTCTTCCCCGGGGGTGCCGTGCACCATGATGAAAACGCCGATGTACGGGTTTGAATCGGCCAGCAAAGATTCCATCGAAGTGGGCGTCTTGGTGCCGTCGTGGTCCGTGAACCAGCCTGAGCGGTCAATGTGAACCAAAACCGGCGCAAACCGACTGCGGTCCATGTGGTCCATGACCATTTTGGCGGATTTGCGGGAAATCGCGGCTTCACCGGAGTACCCGCCGGTAAACACGAGGATGGGTTGCTGTTGAGCCATGTGCAGCGGCAATTGAAGGTTCGCGCTGTGCGAAACCGTTCGAAAATTAACGCGGAGGTGCCGGGATTTATTCCGTGTCCTTGGTCTTTCCTTCCACCGCCAGTTGTTCACGAATTCGCATCATCCGGGCAAGCACCTCGTCGCGGGTTTGGCCGGTGATGGTGACGTGGCCCATTTTGCGGAATGGCTTCACGGTGGACTTTCCGTAAAGATGCGGGTGGACGCCTTCTGTAGCCAATGCAACGTCGATGCCCCGGTAATCGGGTACCCCATGTGCTTCGGCACTGCCTACGATGTTGACCATCGCTCCGACCGGGTGCACGGGTGCGGTTGAGCCGAGCGGTAAATCGAGCACGGTGCGCAGGTGCTGTTCGAATTGGGAAGTGGCGTTGGCTTCGATGGTGTGGTGGCCGCTGTTGTGGGTGCGGGGAGCGACCTCGTTGACCAAGATTTGCCCCGTCTGATCGAGGAACAATTCCACGGCGAGCAGGCCTTCGAACGCCATGCTTTCCGCGACTTGGATGGCCACGCGCTCCGCCTCGGCTGCTTGCGCAGCAGTGATGTCGGCAGGTGAAATGAGGAAGTCGACGAGGTTGGCTACGGGGTCAAAGACGGCTTCGACCACTGGGAAACAACGCGTTTCGCCCGAGCTGTTGCGGGCGACGATGACGCTGAGCTCTTTATCGATGTCGACGGCTTGCTCCAGAACGCTGGGAACGTGAAAGGCACGCTCGATCGCCTCGGCATTTTTCAAGACGACCACGCCTTTGCCGTCGTAGCCTCCCTTTCGCATTTTCTGGACGATCGGGAAACCCATCGCGTCCACTTCGTCGGCCGATCCGATGAGTTGGAACGGGGCGGTTGGAATGCCGTGATCGGCAAAAAACTGCTTCTGTAGGCCTTTGTCTTGGATGATGGCCAAGTGGTCAGGCTTCGGAATCACCCGAACGCCGCGGGACTCTAACACGCGCAAGCCATCGACCGATACGTGTTCGATTTCGATGGTGATGCAATCGAGGTCGGACCCGAAAGCGACAACAGCGTCGGCGTCCTGCAAATCACCCTGCACAAACCGGTGGGTCAGGTGCCGGCACGGCGCGTCCGCACTGGGGTCCATCACTTCCACTCGGGCGTCGAAATCCACAGCGGATTGGATCATCATGCGGCCGAGTTGGCCGCCGCCCAATACGCCGATGCGGAGCGATGGACCGAAAGAAGTGGAGTTTTTGCGTGCGCTTGCCATGGCGCAAAGATATTCTGCCGAATTTAGCGGCATGGAATTTTTGGAACAGGTTTTTTTAGG
>JBMSHA010000020.1:0-14341 GCA_049416245.1 Flavobacteriales bacterium
GCAGGCAAATTGTGCACCTTATTCCAACGAATCGGCTCGCCATCGTAAGTATCCTGTGGTGAAGTGTATCCCATATTTCCTTCGCCGTCAACGTAGGTCCCAGAAGTCGGATCGAAGCCGATGGCGTCGTAAATCTTCGCAATTTCGGTTTCTCCGTAACGACGTCCTTTCTTCACTGCTTTGTGGCAATTCATGCAGACGTTGGTGGACGGAATGCCCGCGTGCTTCGACTCGTACGCGCTGTGGTGGCAGTACTTGCAATCCACTTCGTTTTCACAAACGTGGACGCTGTGGATGAATTTGATGGGTTGGTTTGGCTTGTACCCCTCGACCACGCCCACGCGCATCAAGCCTTGGTATCCCAGAACGGCACCGTAGGCCACGAAAAACACCCCAATCAACGAGACCGCCACGCGGTTTTGCCACATCCATCCCTTTGCCCGTTCGCCGTAGGGCAAATCCTGCAATAATTCTTCACCTTCCTTCTCCCGGCTTGCGTTAATCAGTGACCGATTCACCCCAGCGGCTGCCATGGCGATGATCAAGAACATGACCAGCAAAAGCAAGAACCAAACACCGCTGTCATTTGAGGCCTCCTCAATCGGCAATTCATCAACCGTTACGCAATCGGAACCCGAATCCGCAACAGGTGCTGCATCCGGTGGGTTCTGGACATACGCCATGATATTTTTGATGTCATCTGGGGAAACCGCTTGTGCCGTCATCCATCCGTAAGTCGGAACGTAACGGTCGACCAGCGACTTGATGTAACCATCGCCGCTTTCCGCTGCTGCTTGCGGATTTTGAATCCACTTCACCAACAGTTCTTCACTGGCTCCCCAGCGGTCGGCAATTCCTGCCAATCCTGGAGCAGCCAAGACTTCGTTGGTCACTTTGTGGCATGAAGCACAGTTCGCGTTGAACAGTGCTTGGCCTGCTTCGATATCACCTTCTTCCCAGATGCCCGCACTTGCCTGCACGGAGAACGCCAACAGGCAAACGGCTAGGATGTTTTTCGAGGCCTTGAAACCCGAGTAAGCTATCATGAATCTTGCTTTTCGCATTACGAGGAAAATCACGCTTTTCGCGCGCAAAATTAAGCATCAAAGTCCAATAATTGCGGGCGAATTGAACCAATCTCCCCCTTCGTTGTTATTCGGAATCATTCTTAATTCGTATCTGGCTGATAATGTGTTCAATCCGTTGAAAACGAAGGCCGTTGAAATTTTTACTTTTTTCTTACAAAGGCCTTCGCAGTGTGCTGCCGTGGCCCCTAAATTCGCTCCCATGCTTGCAGCACCTCTTTTTAAATGGTCTAGCCAAATAGGGCCCATTTCATTGCTGTTGGTTTTGGGCTTAGTTTTCGTCCCAGATCATGCTTACAGCCAGAGCGGAACGCCTTGGTGGAAATCCATCTTCCAAAGCACCAGTCAACCGGAAATCCAAGACGAACAACCCGATGAGCCTTTAGATTCCATTGCAACTCCTCAGTCCAGGGATTCACATAATCCCACTGACAAAGCTCAAGATTCGCATGTGGTTCTGTCCCATGGAACAGGATCATTACCGAGACCACAAGGAGTTCTGAACGTGCAATGCGACCCGCGGGTTTTGGCTTTGGATTCGGCTTGGCACAGCGAGGTTCATCCCATTCAAGGCTATCGCATTCAAATTTTCTCTGGATCGCTGCAGGCTGCGCGAGAGGTTCGTGCCAGTGCGCGAAAAATCGACGCCAGCTCTCCAGCGTACCTGTCTGCCATGCCGCCGAATTACCGAGTAACCATTGGTGATTTTCGAACCAAATGGGAGGCAAAGCAAGCACAAGACCTCTGGTCAGATGCGTTCCCTTTGTCCATCGTCATTCCCATGGAAATCAGTCTTCCTCCGCTGTAAGGCAGCGGACCAAAGGTGTGCAAGATTAAACGGTTGGCTATGAAGAAGACAGGACAAATCAGTCCTCGAGCGTCTGCTTCACTTCCACCTCTTCGTAGGCTTCAACCACGTCGCCTACCTTAATGTCATTGAATCGGTCGATGTTCAAACCGCATTCGAAGCCCCTTGCTACTTCCTTGACATCGTCTTTGAAGCGCTTGAGCGATCCGAGGGTTCCTGTGTAAACCACTACCCCTTCGCGAATGATACGGACTTTGTTATTGCGTTTGATGTTGCCGTCAATAACGAAGCAACCCGCAATGGTGCCGACCTTCGAAATCTTAAAGGTTTCGCGAATTTCGGCAGAACCCACAATGCTCTCCTCGATTTTGGCCGACAACAAGCCTTCCATGGCATCCTTCATTTCCTCGATGGCCTTGTAGATGACCGAGTACAGTTTGATCTGAACTCCTTCCTTCTCAGCCAATCTGCGGGCTGCGCCACTCGGGCGAACCTGGAAACCAATGATGATAGCCGATGATGCCGACGCCAACAAGATGTCAGACTCGGAAACTTGACCCACAGCCTTGTGGATGATGTTTACCTGAACCTTCTCTGTTGACAGCTTTTGGAGCGAATCGCTCAATGCTTCAATGGAACCGTCCACATCACCCTTCACAATGAGGTTCAACTCCTTAAATTCACCCACTGCAATTCGACGGCCCAACTCTTCGAGAGTAACCGAGCGCTGTGATCGGACGCCCTGCTCACGCTGGAGCTGTTGGCGTTTCACCGCAATGTTTCGTGCTTCTCGTTCATCCTCAAACACGTGGAATTTATCCCCAGCGTTCGGCGCTCCGTCAAAACCCAGAATCGATACCGGAACAGAAGGCCCAGCCTCGTCTACTCGAGTTCCGCGCTCATTGAACATCGCCTTCACCTTACCGGAATATTGCCCGGCCAACACGGCGTCTCCAATTCGAAGCGTTCCACCTTCCACCAGCAAATTGGTGACATATCCGCGGCCTTTATCCAATGAACTTTCAACCACCGTTCCGATAGCACGCTTTTCCGGGTTTGCTCTCAAGTCCAGCATCTCCGCTTCAAGCAGCACCTTTTCGAGCAATTCCTCGATGTTCGTACCGTTTTTGGCTGAGATTTCTTGACTTTGGAATTTCCCTCCCCACTCTTCTACCAAAACATTCATCTCTGAAAGCTCTTGGCGAATTCTATCCGCATTTGCTTCCGGTCGGTCCATCTTGTTGATGGCAATAACCATCGGTATACCGGCGGCCTGTGCGTGGTTAATCGCTTCTTTGGTTTGGGGCATGACCGCATCATCCGCCGCAACGACGATGATGGCGATGTCCGTTACTTGTGCACCACGAGCACGCATCGCTGTAAACGCTTCGTGACCCGGCGTGTCCAAGAACGTCATTTTCCCCCCCTGTGGCAAAGTCACATGGTATGCACCGATGTGCTGTGTGATGCCACCGGCCTCTCCTGCAATTACATTCGCTTTTCGAATGAAGTCCAAAAGCGAAGTCTTTCCGTGGTCAACGTGACCCATGACGGTCACGATTGGCGGCCTCGCCGTCAAATCATCCTCGGAATCTTCCTCGATGTCAATCGCTTCTTGTACCTCAGCACTGACGAAATTGGCTTCATAGCCAAACTCTTCAGAGATGATGGTAATCGTTTCCGAGTCCAATCGCTGGTTGATCGAAACCATGATGCCCAAGGTCATGCAAGCCGAAATGACTTCGTTGACATTTGCGTTCATCATATTCGCCAGCTCCGCAACCGTTACGAATTCGGTCAACTGAAGCGTCATGGCCTCTTCCTGCTGACGCTGCAATTCTTGTTCCTGACGTTCCGCCACAGCACTTCGCTTGGCTCGACGCATTTTGGCCGAATTCGACTTTTTGCCACCGCTCAAACGCGCAAGCGTCTCTTTAATTTCCTTTTGGATATCAGCTTGGCTGACTTCCTTTTTCACATCGTTTCGACGCGCACGTGCTCCTACTCGATTGTCTCCACCGCGGTTATCTCCTCGACCGCCCGACGTTCTCGCCGTCTTCTCAACATCGACTTTGGTAATGCGTTTGCGCTTCCGCTTGCTATCATCTGATTTCGAAGCCGGCGTGCGCTTTTTTTCTACCGGCAATTCGATTTTGCCAACGACCGTCGGGCCAGAAAGCTTTTCGACTTTGGTTTCGTGCTTTTCAATCGGCTTTACCTCGTCAGCTTTAGCCGCCGCCTTTTTCGCCTCAACCTCAGCCTGCACTTTGGCTTTTTCTGCCGCTTGAGATTCAGCTTCTTTCTTCGTTATGGCCGCGGATTTTTTCGCCAATTCCGCCTTTTCCGCTTCCTTTTGTTCTTTCGTCTTGGGCTTGCGTTTTTTCTCAACGGCATCCAAATCCAGCTTGCCAAGTACCTTCACAGGGCTCGTTGACTTGGATTCAGTAGCCGTCTCTGAAGTCGCCCTCTCTTCCGGTTCTGCTTTTGCAACAGGTTCTTCCGAGGGCAATGCAACGGGTTCCGCAACCGGCTGCTCTGCCGGCTTTTCCGGTTCGATGCGCTCAACAACAGGCTGCTGCTGGCTCTTTTGGAAAACAGACAAATCAATCTCGACCTCTGCCTCTTCTTTCGGAGCGGTGGACTTGCGCGCTGAAGCCAAAGTCACACTTTCGCGGTCCACAGCTGATCGGTTCGCCGAGCTCACTGCCTTTTCCTTTGCCGCCTTTTCGTCTGCGAAATTCGCTCGAATCAGCGCGTACGCCTCCGCGTCGATTTTGGTATTCGGCTTCGCATCGACCTCCATGCCTTTGCTTGCCAAATAGTCCACGATGGTTTGAATGCCCAGATTGAATTCACGGGCAATTTTGTTGAGTCGTACGGGTTTACTAGCGTCAGCCATTGGCGATTTTGGGCGTTAGAGATGCGAATTTAAAGGGGAAACTGAGATTGAAGAAGGGAATTAAGACAATTCGTCTTTCAGGATTTTCATCACTTCGCGAATCGTCTCAAGTTCAAGGTCCGTCCGGTTTACCAAGAATTCTTCGTCTTGGCTAATCACGGAACGTGCGGTTTCGAGGCCAATCTTCACGAATTCGTCCAAAATCCAAGAATCGATTTCGTCAGAGAATTCCGTCAATTCCACGTCGTCCGCTGCATTGTCATCTTCCTCGCGGTAGACATCAATTTCATAGTTCGTCAACAAACCGGCGAGTTTAATATTGTTTCCACCCTTACCGATGGCCAAGCTCACTTGATCCGGTTTGAGGAAGACTTTCGCCTCACGCGTTTCTGCGTTCAATTCAATGGAAGAAATCTTCGCCGGGCTCAACGCTCGCGTCACCAAAAGCTGCTCGTTTTCGGTAAAATTGATTACGTCGATGTTCTCGTTTTTCAACTCGCGCACAATGCTGTGGATACGTGAACCTTTCATCCCCACACATGCGCCGACGGGATCGACCCGCTCGTCATAGGACTCAACCGCCACTTTCGCCCGCTCTCCTGGAGCGCGAACCACACGCTTAATGGTGATCAAACCGTCAAAAATTTCAGGCACCTCTTGTTCGAACAAGCGCTCGAGGAATTCAGGTGCCGTGCGCGACAAGACAATCCGAGGGTTGTTGTTTTTCATTTCAACCGCCGACACAACGGCGCGGATGGTATCACCTTTTTTAAAGAAATCCCCTGGAATTTGATTTTCACGCGGCATCACGACTTCATTGTCCTCATCGTCCACCAACAAGATTTCGCGCTTCCAAATCTGGTAAACTTCGGCAGAAACCACTTCGCCTACGCGCTCCTTGTACTTCTGGTAAATCGCATCCTTCTCCAGGTCCATGATGCGGCCAGCAAGATTTTGACGCAAAGACAAGACATTCCGGCGACCGAAAGACTCCAATTTGATTTCCTCAGAAACTTCCTCCCCTTCTTCGAAGTCATCCTCGATTTTCAGGGCCTCGGACAACGCAATTTCTTGGTTTTCGTCTTCCACCTCATCGTCGGCGACGATGGTCCGGTTACGCCAAATCTCCAAATCGCCCTTATCGGGGTTGATGATGATGTCAAAATTGGAGTCGTCTCCATATTTCTTCAAAATCATGGCGCGGAAGACGTCCTCCAAAATGCCCATCATCACCTCGCGGTCGATGTTTTTAAATTCCTTGAATTCCTTAAAAGAATCCACCAAATTCAGCTGTGTCATGGTTCAGTTATTTGCTGCTCTCGGTTATTGTTTGGTCTTTATCATTGCCTTTGAATGAAACCTGAACTTTCGTCCAATCCAAATCATCCAAAGGATAAGTCAATTCTTCTTCTACCCACTCTTTCGCTTTGCGACCTTCGATGCGGCGCTTTTCGCGAATCATGATGGTTACATCCGATTCCGTCGCCCGTACGAGTTTTCCCTCAACTTTGCCCGCACCGGAGATTTTGAGTTGCACATCGCGGCCCAAATTCTTCACGTATTGCCGATGCAATTTCAGCGGCTGATCGAGACCCGGTGAGCTCACATCCAATGAAAAATCTTCCGCGTCGCGGTCCAATTCTGATTCGAGGTAACGGCTGAGGGCGATGCATTTTTCAATGCTCGTGCCCTCATCGTCATCAAGCAAAATGGAAATCGCATTCCCTTCGCTGACACGAATGTCGACAAGGAACCCCGAGCTTCCATCAAGGAAAGCTTCCGTCAAGGTTTGGATATGCGATGCACTGATCATGGCGATGGTTCGAATAAAAAACGAGGAAAAAAAAGAGGGGTGAGTACCCCTCTTCTGTTTCTTTCGCTGTAATAGACGCCGCAAAGATAGGTGATTCCATCTGAACTTCAACGAAGAAAATGGGGTTGTGATATTAACTTCGTTGACCATGTCGTACGTGCAGCAAATGATTGAAGAAGGGGAGCACCAAACCCAAGATTTCAAAATGCGCATCGATGACGCACAAAAAATCGCCCGGACCGTGGTGGCCTTTGCAAACTCAGACGGTGGCCGCCTCCTTGTGGGCGTAAAGGACAACGGATCCATTACCGGGGTCAATCCAGAAGAAGAATACCACATGGTGGACTTGGCATGCCAATCGCACTGCAAACCCCCGGTCAACTTTGAGGTGCAAGTTTGGAAGGCGGAGGGCAGATCGGTATTGGAAGTTCAAATCCCGCGTTCCGCCAGTCGTCCTCACTTTTGCGAAGACGAATCAGGCCAATGGCGCGCTTACCTCCGACGAGATGATCGCATCCACAAAGCAAGTCCCGTTCAAGTGAAAGTCTGGCAATACGAGATGCGCATGGACCGGTCGGAATTCAGGTACGACCAATTCATTGGGAAATTGTTCCGGGCTTGGCGAGAAGGCCGGCAATTGGCGTTTCGACAAGTCGTCCGAATCAGCCGACTTTCGTTCGAAGAAGCCGAGGACTTGTTGTGTTTACTTGTAGTTTGGGGCATCGTGCAGTGGGAGCGTGGCCCGCGCGGGTTGGTTTATGGTCTCGCGGACGCTTCTGCACTGGACCAATTGGAAACCGAAGGTGCCGATGCGTTCCGATGGAAAAATTATTCATGACCCTTCACAATATTCCGACCTTTGTCCCGTATCCCTAGCACGCCAATGGATCGCAAGCACCACCTCACCCGTTCGTTACTCAGCGCAGCACTGCTGTGGATGGTCGCCTGGGGTCAATTGGCCGCACAAAGCCAACTCGAAACGGCCGACATCCAAGAAAACCGACCGATTGGTACGTGGACCGACTACCTGCCCTATCACCAAACCGAAGAGCTAGTGCATTGCGGGGGACCCTTGGATACAGGGTTTTGGGCGGTGCGAACGGCACACGCCATTTTCCTTGTCAATGAGCAAGATCAAACCGTCCGCCGCATTTCCACGGTGCAGGGCCTGAGCGGAAGCCAACCCACCGCCATGGCATGGGACAATACTGGTGAAATCCTGATCGTCGGCCACGCCAACGGAACACTGGATTTTTTCTCGAACACCGGGGATTGGTTGTACACGCTGAATGACATTCAGCAAAGCAGTTTGATCGGAGATAAATCGATTTTGTCTTTGATGTGGAATCCTGAAGTCAATGCAGACTTGCTTTACGCGGCCACCGCGTTTGGTGTGGTGGTGGTGCACTTACGCGAGTTGGACATCCGTGATACGTGGTACTTAGAAGGCCAACAAAATCGGAGGCGCTGCATCGGATTGACAACACGGGCTGGCCAATTCATCGTTTGGACGGATGCGGGCATTTTCGAAGCGCCCATTGACCATCCCTTTTTGAGCTCCCCGGATGCGTGGACCCGATGGGAAGACATTCCGCTCGAGGTCGCCGAATACGCCCATGTCATTTTTGCCCCAAACGACGAGGTGTTGATCCACCTCAAGACCGGAAATGCGAGCGCCCCCGATGAACTTTGGTTGCGGCAGGGAGGCATTTGGCAACCCTTTGCTCCTTCAGAAAGCGTTCAGATATTGGACGTGGAAGCGGACGGACTTTCAGCCGCCGCGAGTGACTGGCGTGTGGCCATCGCCGACCACCAATCCATCCGGATTTTCAATGCAAATTGGGAACAGGTACAATTGGATTACGCAGCCGATGGGGTGCCGCTGCGCGTGCGAGATATGGCATTCCGTCACCGCGTGGATGTTTACGGAAACGTCGCTTCGCTCAACTTTCAAGACATCTTCATCGCCAACTTTGAGCAAGGCCTGCTCAAACTGGACATCACCGGCGCAGAAAACGACGCACATTGGAGTCCGGAGGGACCACCGGTGGCGCTCGTACGCGATATAGATGCTTGGAATGATCAAATTTGGATCGCATCCGGTGGTATTGACGAAACCTGGACCAGCATGTACCACAAGCACGGGTTTTATGGCTTGAGCGGAACCCGTTGGAATTGGATCCCCAACAGCCCCGGAGAAAACGACCTCACAGGCATCAACGATCCGATGACCGTGTCAGTCGATCCACTGAATCCCTATCACGTCTTTTTTGGTTCTTGGGAAGAGGGTCTCATCGAGGTGCTCAATGGCGAGTTGGTTGAGATCTACAACGAGACCAACAGCACGTTGGAACTGGGGAATTTTGGCGGCTCTCCTCGGCTCGGAGTTGGCGGTGTGGATTTTGACACCAAAGGCAACCTCTGGATTGCCAATGCTCATGCATCGAAGCCCTTACACGTTCGGTTGGCCGACGGAACTTTTGTTTCGATGGCGCTGGGAAATGCACTCGGGAATGACGGTTGGTTCGGGGAGGTCATGGCCGCTCGGAATGGCTACGTTTGGTGCATCATGCCTCGGGGGCAAGGGCTGCTCGTATACGATACGAACAACACCCCAGGAGATACCCAAGACGACGATTGGAGAATCCTGACCAGCGACGAATCCAAAGGCGGCTTGCCTTCAGACGATATTCACTCCATCGAGGAGGACTTGGACGGAGAAATTTGGATCGGTACGTCCGCTGGGCCGTGCATCATTTACCTCCCCAGCGCTGCCTTCGACGACGCGTACGAAAACCCCATTGCATCCCAGGTGCTCATCCAACAGGATGGCAACTACCAACTCTTGCTCGAAACCGAAGTGATTGAGACCATTTGCATTGACGGCGGTAACCGCAAATGGCTGGGCACCCAAAATTCCGGTGCTTACCTCTTGAGCCCTGACGGCATCGATCAAATCGCTCATTTCACGGATAACAACAGCCCCCTTCTGAGCAACCAAATCACCGACATTGCCATCAACCACCGCAACGGTGAAGTGCTCATCGGGACCCAGCGCGGTTTGATGGGATGGCGAAGCGATGCGAGTAATTTCGTCGCCGAGATTGATGACTTGCGCGTATACCCCAACCCGGTGCGAGCAGATTTCGAAGGTTGGGTCACCCTCGAAGGTTTGGCGTTCGAATCGACGGTGCACGTGACCACTTTGTCAGGTCGAACCGTTGCCGTCCTGGAATCTGAAGGCGGCCGGGCTGTTTGGGACACGCGCGATTTCAACAACAATCCCGTTCCGTATGGCGTGTACATGTTGTTTGCCACCGATCCGGATGGAAACTCTGCAGGCGTCACCAAGCTCGCCATCACCCGCTAAACCCTACCTTGCATTCCATGTTGGACCCGCAAGTTGATTCGAAATTGCCCCACGTGGGCACCACCATTTTTACGGAAATGAGCGCCATGGCGCAGCGATTCAATGCGCTCAACATGAGTCAAGGCTTCCCGGATTTCCAACCACCCCACTCCCTTCAGACTTCAGTGTCACGAGCGATGGCTTCGGGGCACAACCAATACGCGCCGATGGCGGGCAACATTGCCTTGCGCGAATGGATCGCAAAGGACATCGAAACGCGCACGGGTGCTGTATTTCACCCCGGAGATGAACTTACCGTGGGAGCCGGCGCATCGTCTTTGATTTTTGCTGCCATTCAGGCCCTGGTTGGGCCCGGCGACAAGGTGATGGTGCTTACTCCGTGTTACGATTTGTACGAACCCGCCATCACTTTGGCGGGAGGAACCGTCATTGCCGTGCCGTTGAAATCTGAGGGTTTTCACCTGGATTTGGAGGCGATATCGCGCGCTTGGACTTCGCAAATTCGGATGCTGATTGTCAACATCCCCAACAATCCCACGGGAGCCACATGGAACCGACAGGAGTTGGCGGGCCTGGCGGATTTGGTGCAAGACTCGAATGCTTTTGTGCTCAGCGATGAAGTGTATGGTCCGATGCATTACGACGGCAAGGAAGCATTGAGCATTGCGCATGATCCGCGCCTGCACAATCGCTCCATCATCGCGGCCTCTTTCGGCAAGGTCCTGCATTGCACAGGCTGGAAAATTGGATATGTGGCCGCAACCGAAACCATTTCCCGCGAAATCAGAAAAGTACATCAGTACGATGTTTTCTCCACAGGCGCTCCCCTGCAAGCTGGCATTGTGGAGTTTCTCTCGTCGGAAGAAGGAAAGGAGCACATGGCAACCCTTGCCCATTTTTATGCTACGAAACGTGACCGATTGGTCGAAGGCCTTAAGGGCAGTCGCTGGAGCCTGAGGCCTGCCGAAGGCGGGTACTTTCAAATCCTGGACTATGGATCATTTGATGATCGCCAAGACCGAGCGGTAACGACGGCGTGGTGCCAACAGCCAGAAGGATTGGCCTTGATCCCCCTTTCACCCTTCTTCCCCAGCGAGCAAGAAAAAGCGGCGAATCGCTCTGTGCGCATCTGCTTCGCCAAGAATGATGACACCTTGGATCTCGGTATCGAGCGCCTGTGGAACATCTCCGAATCATGACAGATCAACGCGACCTCACCGTCGGCTTGCTGCAGACCGATTTGGCATGGGAAAACCCCGCTGAGAACATAGCTCGCATCGAGGGGCACATGGCTCAGCTAAACCCGCAAGTCGACCTTATCGTTCTTCCGGAAATGTGGGCCACCGGATTTACCATGAGGCCGGATGCATGCGGCATGGCCTTGTCATCCGGTTGGGAGCAATCGAGGGATACGTGGCCCGCACCCATTCAAGCCATGCACCGTTGGGCAAAAACCGCAAATGCTGCTGTCGTAGGCAGTTTGGCGTGTGTGCTCATCGATGAAAAAGCCGCCGTCAACCGGTGCTTTTTTGTTCGGCCGGATGGCTCAATGGATTGGTATGACAAGCGGCACACGTTTACGTTTGCGGGTGAAAACGCGCATTACCGCTCTGGCACTGCACGTGTCGAAGTGACTTGGAACGGGTGGCGCATTCTGCTTCAGACGTGCTACGATTTGCGGTTCCCGGTGTTCAGCCGAAACCGGGTCTCCGAGCCTTACGACTTGGCGGTCTATGTAGCCAACTGGCCAGCGGTGCGTCGGTCGGCATGGTCGGCTTTGTTGCCTGCCCGCGCCATTGAGAATCAAGCATACGTGGTCGGCGTAAACCGCGTGGGTGAGGATGGGAATGGCATCGAACACAACGGAGGTTCGGCGTTGTTCGACCCTTTTGGAAATGCCCTTACATCAGCTCCTGACCATGAGGAGGGCTGGGCCGTTGCGCAATGTGCGCTATTGCCACTGGAACAATACCGTGAAAAATTTCCCGTCCTCAAAGACGGTGATTCCTTCAAACTCGGGAACTGAACGATTAGACGAAGGCATTCAAGCCCGTCACGTCCAAACCGGTGATGAGCAAGTGGATGTCGTGGGTACCTTCATAGGTCACCACCGATTCCAAATTCATCATGTGGCGCATAATGGGATATTCACCCGTAATCCCCATTCCACCCAACATCTGCCGAGCATCACGGGCGACGGTGAGCGCCATGTCAACGTTGTTGCGCTTGGCCATGGAGATCTGTGCCGACGTGGCTTTGCCCGCGTCGCGTAATTGGCCCAATCGGTAGGTGAGCAACTGCGCTTTGGTGATCTCCGTGATCATTTCCGCAAGTTTCTTTTGCTGCAATTGGAATTGGCCAATAGGACGGTCAAACTGCATGCGTTCCTTCGAATAACGCAATGCCGTATCGTAGCAATCCAACGCCGCACCGATAGCGCCCCACGCAATGCCATAACGCGCAGAGTCCAGACAACTCAGTGGCGCGCCAAGTCCATCACGTCCGGGGAGGATGTTGGCTTTCGGCACACGGACGTTATCGAAGATCAATTCTCCGGTATCGGAAGCACGCAAGCTCCACTTGCCGTGCATGGTTGGGGTGCTGAACCCTTCCATTCCGCGCTCCACCACGATACCTTGAATGCGGCCCGCCTCATTTTTCGCCCAAACCACAGCAATGTCGGCAAAAGGGGCATTCGAAATCCACATTTTCGCACCATTCAGGATGACATCATCGCCGTCCTCCTTGAAATGCGTGGTCATGCCGCCCGGATTGGATCCGTGATCCGGTTCGGTCAATCCGAAGCAGCCCATCATCTCACCGGTGGCGAGCTTCGGCAAGTACTTTTGCTTTTGCGCTTCCGACCCGTAACGCCAAATTGGATACATCACCAAGCTGCTTTGAACGGAAGCTGTAGAACGCAGTCCACTATCGCATCGCTCGAGCTCTTGCATGATGATGCCGTAGCTTATCTGATCCAACCCTGGCCCTCCGTATTCTTCCGGGATGTAGGGACCAAACGCTCCAATTTCTCCCAGACCCGGAAGCAAATGCCTCGGGAATTCACACTTTTCAGCCGCATCCTCAATGATGGGGCTGACTTCCTTCTTTACCCACTCACGCGCTGTTTCACGGATTAATTTGTGCTCTTCCGTCAACAAATCATCCAACAGGTAATAATCATGTCCTTGGTACAAATCCGTTCGCATGGTTCAATCGGTATTGAGTGTGAGAGGAAAAGATACGTTTGGGGAGCCGAACCGCTGCCCATTATAGCTGCATTCCTCAGCTGTTCAAGGACTCATACCCCGCATCCACGCCTAGCTCACCGGTTTGGTACGCCTGCACAGCAAGATGGTCCACGCGCTCGTTATTCGGATTTCCCGCATGCCCCTTTACCCAATGAAACCGCACCCGGTGTTTGCGGTAAATCAACAAGAATCGCTTCCACAAATCCGGATTCTTCTTGTCCTTGTAGTTTTTCTTCTCCCAATTGAGCAGCCATCCCTTCTCCACAGCATCGACGACATACTTGGAATCCGAATATACTTCCACATCCATCCCAGGACGCTTCAGCGCCTCGAGTGCAACGATGACTGCCAACAATTCCATTCGGTTGTTGGTCGTCAAGCGAAAGCCCGCGCTCAATTCCTTGCGATGCGAACCGGACATTAACAAGGCGCCATACCCTCCCGGTCCCGGGTTCCCACTCGCACCTCCGTCCGTGTAGATGGTCACCATGTTCATGAAGAGGCTGTTTGGGATGAATTTTCAATGAGCTGTTCAACCACGGACGGCAGGTATCGGTGCTCCAGTTCCTGCACTTTCTGTGCGATAAGCTCCGGAGCTTCGCCAGGTTCGATGCTGCATCGCACCTGAAAGATGGGCGGGCCCTCATCGTAATCGGCCGTGACGTGATGAACGGTAATCCCTGTTTCTGTTCGGCCGGAGGCGCTCACAGCACGATGTACATGATGTCCATACATGCCCTGTCCACCAAAATCAGGCAATAACGCGGGGTGCACATTGACCATGCGATTCGGGAATGCCGCAATCATCTCTTTGGGAATTCGCCAAAGAAAGCCCGCCAGAACCACCCAATCTACCTCAAAGGCTTCAAGAGCATCCTGCACCTCCCCATCCAAGAAGGCACGCCGATCGAACGGACCCACCTCCATCCCCAATTTCCTCAATCGCTCATAAATTCCAGCCTGATCTGCAGGTCGGTTGCACCCGACCCACGCAATTTCAGCGACTGAAGAGTCGGCAAAGTGCTTCACCAACGCAGCTGCATTGGTTCCAGCACCGCTCGCAAAAATGGCAATCCGTTGCTTCCTCAACCTCAAAAATTGAACGAGCCCAGGTT
>JBMSHA010000021.1:0-13918 GCA_049416245.1 Flavobacteriales bacterium
GTCTATGTTCAGCCGGTTGGTGCCACATTGGATTCTTTAGTTCTACAAGGGATTCTTGATCTCGATGTTCCCTCTGGAGGAAGCGACGGAAAATCCTTGCATTTCGGTGCATTGGAGACCGTTCCTGATTTAAGCGTTTACGGCGTGGGAACTGCCAACAACGGTGGCGGAACCGATGGGCAAGAGTACACCTTTCCCGCTGAGGAATTATTGGCTGGAGAGCATTTGTTGTTGGCTCGCTCTACAGCGGCTATGAGTGCTTATTTCGGAGCGTGCATTGCAGAATTCGATGCCGTTCTTCTATCCACGGACGCCATCAACCAAAACGGAGATGACGCCATAGAGTTGTTCCTGAATGGAGCCGTCATTGAAACCTATGGTGATGCCGACATCGACGGGACGGGAATGGATTGGGAGTACACGGACAGTTGGGCATACAAATCCGAATCAGGCGACTGGTTTACCGGCGGAATCGCCTGTTCCACGGCAGAAACAACCGATGCTTCCGCATGTCCATATCCGTTGTGCGAGGATGCAGAAGGCGTACCCGGTTGTGTTGATGCTGCAGCTTGCAATTACAATCCTGAAGCCACGGTGGACGATTTGACCTGCACCTACCCGGGTGATGCTTGTGATGACAACGACCCTTTCACGGTGTTTGACGCCTTGGACGAAGATTGCGACTGTGCAGGAACCGTGTTTGAAGCTTCCAATCAAATCGTTTTAACCGGAGTCATTCATGCAGGCGCTGCACCAAAAGCACTGGAACTTTATGTTTTGGATGACTTGGAAACCATGGGGCTCTATGGCTTGGGAACGGCCCAAAACGGCGATGGAACAGATGGCGTCGAGTGGCAATTTCCCGATGAAGGGGCCGAAGCGGGCACGTTCATCTACTTGGCAAACGATGTTGAGGCATTCACCAGCTTTTTCGGCTTTGCCCCTACCTACTCGGATGGCGGCGCCGTATGCAATTTCAATGGAAATGATGCCATCGAATTGTTCGAAGCAGGGGTCGTAGTGGATCGCTTTGGAGAAGCGGACGTCGATGGAACGGGTTCCGCTTGGGAATACACCGGCGGATGGGCGTACCGGGTGAATGGCACGGGGCCTGACGGCAACGAATTCCAACTGGGGAACTGGACCATCAGCGCCTTGAACGTGCTTGATGGGCCTGCTGCAAATGAATTTTCAGATGACCCCTTTCCCACGGGAACGTACAACACGACGGCTATCGATGTGACCTCCCCTCATGTTCCGCTCGAATTTTCAATTTTCCCCAACCCAACATCGGGTGGGCAAATTCGCCTTGCTTTGGACGAACGTGTGCAACAGGTGCGGATGTTTGATTCAAAGGGGCGATGCATTTGGGAAACGAGCAACCCTTCTTCCATTCTTCACATCGACGTGACGGGGTTTGAAGTAGGGATGTACACCGTTCAAATCTTAGACGGCAATAACCAATGCCACACAGAAAAGCTCATTCGATACTGACCGAATGCGTGGTTCGCAGATTTGCACATCCAACGCTGATCTGCCTCATACTTATGTTCCTTCATTTGTCCGTTGCCGCTCAGCTTCGGATTACCGGCTTGGTTCATGGACCCTTGAGTGGCGCACCGAAAGCGCTCGAACTATATGCAGAGGTTGATATCGAAGACCTCTCGACGTTCGGCATTGGGACGGCAAACAACGGCACCGGGTCTGCAGGCGTGGAATGGTGGTTTCCTGCCGTTTCGGTGGATGCAGGAACATTGCTCACCGTTTCAAAAGAATCCCCGGTTTTCGCTGCATTTTTCGGAGTCGAGCCGGATTTTGTGGACAACGGTGCGGCCTGCAATTTCAATGGGGATGATGCGGTGGAGCTTTTCTACGGCACCTCGGTGATCGATCGCTTTGGCGACCCTGACACGGACGGGACCGGAACGCTTTGGGATTATGAATACGGTTGGTCCTATCGGAATTGTGGCGATCCGGGAACCAATGGGTTCGACATCGATTTCTGGGAAGTCGTTCCAGGAGCCATGTCCGGTATCCTGACAAATGAAGATGCAGACTCGCCGTTTCCGTTGGGCACGTACTGGATCCCTTGTGCACCCAGCATCCCCGGTTGCACAGAGCCCCATGCGGACAATTACAACCCCAACGCAACAACAGACGACAGTTCTTGCTCTTACATTCAATTCTTTGCTTCAGGTGGTTGCACTTATTCCGGTGCCTCGAATTACGATGCAACTGCTCTCTTCGATGATGGCACATGCGCCTTCGACGCATCGGCCTCTTGTCCTTCGGACTTGAATCAAAACGGCTCGGTCGATGTGGCCGATTTATTGATGTTTTTGGGCGCTTTCGGAACCGCTTGCACATGGGAACCCGTTTTCACAGGTTCCGGCATCTACACATTCAACGATGACATCCCGATCCACTATTTCATCCCATCATCTGTTACCCCCGATGCCGACATTGTCATGGTCTTTCATGGAAACAACCGAAATGCCTCAGAATACCGCGACAGTTGGATCGCCCAAGCGAATGCATACAACTTGATCATTTTGGCGCCTGAATTCAGCGCGAGCGATTTCCCTGGCAGTGCCGGCTACATGCAAGGAGGTATGTATAATGAAAACGGTGAAGAGCAGCCGATGGAATCTTGGACGTTTTCTTTGATCGATCCGATGATTGTTGACTTTCACAATCTATTTGGGTCCAACGATGGCCTCATCGATTTGTGGGGCCATTCCGCGGGTGGCCAATTTGTTCACCGCTTCATGCTCTTCAAAGGGTCCCAATGGGTCGACCGTGCCATCGCTGCCAATTCCGGTTGGTACACGTGCACGACGGCTGACGTAGCCTATCCCTATGGGTTGCTCAACGCACCTGCCCAAGGCATTGGCACAGCGCAAGCATTTTCGAGTAACCTCACGGTATCGCTTGGAACTGCGGACACGCTGTATTCCGGCCCCATTCACACCCCGGAAGCGGATGCCCAAGGATTGAATCGGTTTGAACGCGGGGGGCATTTCTGGAACGAAGCCGTTGAACACCATAATTCAATCGGTGGACCTTTCAATTGGTCCTTGTTTGAAGTCGATGGCGTCGGCCACACGCATCAAGCGATGGCAGCGGCGGCAGCGTTATTTTGGTTTGAATAAGCGGTTAAATTTATTTTACCTCTTCTTCCCAAAACAAGGCTAAGCACTTGATTTTGTACTACTTAATTCAATGTGAAGTTGAAAAGTATCAGGATTATCGTTGGTAACCTGTATAAAGTACACGACATATACAGAATTACGCACACTATTTTCGCTCCATCAAAATCTCTCTCTTAAGATTCACAACTTAAGCTCATGAAACAATTTACCAAACTCGCCCTTTTGGGCATTTTCTGTGCGAGTGCAACATTTGCGTTTGCTCAGATTACAGGGAAGGTCACGGACGCCTCAACAGGCGGAGCCCTGCCCGGTGCAACGGTCATGGTTGAAGGAAGCGGATCCGGCGTCGCAACCGGACCCGACGGCACCTTCCGACTCAACGGCTCCGCTGAAGGCAACATCACTGTCTCCTTCATCGGCTATGAAACCGCCATCTTGGCTGCGAAAGCGGACATGGGGGTCATCGGTTTGGAACCCACTGCACTCGGCTTGGGGGCAGCTTCCATCATTGCCAACGTCGTAGACATCGCGAAGACCCGAGAAACTCCGGTCGCCGTGTCCACCATTTCTCCGGCAGAAATCGCTCAGAAGGTGGGTAACATGGAGTTCCCAGAAATCATGAACCGCACGCCAGGTGTCTACGCCACGAAACAAGGCGGTGGATATGGTGATTCTCGGATTAGCCTCCGCGGTTTTGACCAGCGCAACACATCCTTCCTCATCAACGGGCAGCCGGTCAACGACATGGAGAACGGATGGGTCTACTGGTCGAACTGGCAGGGTTTGACTGACGTGGCTTCGGGCATCCAAATCCAGCGTGGTCTCGGCGCTTCTCGATTGGCGGTGCCATCGGTAGGTGGAACGGTTTCCATTTTCACCAAAGCAGCCCAAATGGAAGCAGGTGGATCGGTATCGGAGACCATCGGTAACGACGGTTACGCCAAAACGTCCATCAGCTACAACACCGGTAAGAATGAAAACGGATGGGCTTCATCGTTCTTGCTCAGTAAGTGGGCCGGTGATGGATACGTCTACGGCACGCAAGGCGAGGGCTGGACGTACTTCGCGGCCGTTGGATACGAGCCTGAAGGATCAAAGCACGCGTTGAACTTGAGCGTTCTCGGTGCAGGCCAATGGCACCACCAGCGCGACGCGTGGGTGAGCATCCGCGACTATGAAAACTTCGGAGAAGAAGGCATTGACCGCCGTTGGAATACCGACGCTGGATTCATGACCATCGACGGCGAGCGCCAAGAGTTCAGCATGCGCCGCAACTTCTACAACAAGCCGTTGGCCACGTTCAACTGGGACTGGAACATCACAGAGAACTTGAAGTTGAACACGTCTGTGTACGGTTCAGCGGGACGCGGTGGTGGAACAGGTCCACGCGGGCAATACTTCCGCAACGGAGCGATCAACAACCACCCGTACAATGCGGATTTGACCGAGCACTTCCTCGAAGACAGCTTGGGTTCACGTGACGCGGACGGCTTCATCGATTTCGATGCGGTGGTTGAAGCAAACATCGCTACAACAGCGGGCTACGGCACCACAGACACGTTGAGCTCAAGCCCATTCTATGGCCAGCTCATCGGTTCGAATGGATACAACGGTGACGATGTGAACCGTGCAGTGGAAATCCGACGCGCTTCCATGAACTCGCACGACTGGGTCGGTGTGATTTCGAATTTGGAGTACAACAAGGACAACATCCGCGCATCTGTTGGTTTGGACTTGCGTAACTACAAAGGTTACCACTACCGTGCGCTCAACAATTTGATGGGCCTCGACGGATACTACTCAACCGGCAACAAAAACAGCATGGGCCAAGTCATCAACACGACCATCGAAGCGAGCCCATTCAACAACACCGGATTGAACGGACCGAAACTCGACTACTACAACGTAGGTGTCGTGGGATGGGCCGGCGTGAACGGTTTGGTGGAGTACAACAACCAAAACGGTGTCACTGCCGTCGTTCAAGCGGGCGTTTCCAACCAATCGTACCAGCGTGAAGATTACTTCGACCAACCCGGAAACCCCATCTCCGAGGTTCACAATCAAGCTGGCGGTTACGTGAAGGGTGGTGCGAACTACAACATCAACGAATCGTCCAACGTATTCTTCAATGCCGGCATGATCTCACGTCAACCCAACTTTGACGGCATCTTCCCGAACTTTGCCAACAACATCAACGCCGATATCGAGAATGAGGAAATCAGCTCGCTCCAATTGCGCTACGGTTACGTAAGTTCAAACTTCACATTGAACGCGAACGTATACAGCACAACTTGGGGCAACCGCTTCATCTCTCAAGGCGTGGATGTGATGATCAACGATTCCACTGCAATTGAAGGAACTGCGCAGTTCAGCGGTATCGACGTCAAGCACACCGGTTTGGAATTGGAAGCCAATTACTACCCGATGGAAGGCTTGAAAGTGATCGGCATGTTGTCCCTCGGCGACTGGCGCTACACCTCCAACTTCGACGCGGAGATTTATGACGACAACAACAACCAAATCGGCGACGCCACCCTCTACACCGAAGGTGCGAAGGTGGGTGACGCTGCGCAAACCGTGGGCAACTTGGGTGTGGATTACCGCATCAACCGCATGTTCTCTGTGGATTTGAACGCGCGTTACGTCGACAACTTGTACGCCGACTACAGCATCAACAGCTCTGCGTTCTTGTCTGAGGACAACCTCGGCGCGTTGCAATTGCCATCTTACTCGTTGATCGATCTCGGAACGACCGCGCGCTTCGACTTGCTCGGAACAAACGCTACGTTCCGCGTCAACGTCAACAACCTGCTCGACACCGAGTACATCGCTGAATCCAACACGAACATCCACGCTGCAGAAGGCGCGGACGAATCCACGTTGTACAACGGCATCGACAAGAACAATTTTGTTTGGTTCGGTTTCGGCCGCACCTGGAACGTCTCATTGAAGTTGAACTTCTAAGGAAACGCAATCTGAATTTGAAACGGGAGGCTTCGGTCTCCCGTTTTTTTGTGCCGTATTTTCGGGCACATGAAGAATGCGTTTTGGGCCACCCTCGCTATTGGCTTTTTGCTTACTGGATGCGCTGGCGAAAATTCAGCGAACAAGAATTTCACCCAAGAATTCAAAGACGGATTTGTCGCGAGCTGCAGCAAGCAAGCGATCGGGATGAAAAAGTCTGAAGCAGCCGAATATTGCGCTTGCGCACTGGAGCAAGTCATGCTCAATTGGGACAACGACGCAGAGGCTGAAGCCGGCTTGAACGGCATGCACATGCTGGAGGTACAGCGCTTGCTGGTCACGCCGTGCATGGGCAAATAAGAAGTTTTAACAGTTTTCTTGGCCTTTGAGCGAACCTATTGGTGCTTCGGATTGTCTTGTCGTTGCAAGATTTATTGAACCATGCACCAACACAACTGGTCCGGACGCATTTTCGCGTCTACGTTTTTCATTTTTTCATCCTTCATTCTTCAGGCGCAATACGGCACATTCGGCGTTGACGAATTGCCCGCAGACACGGCAGCGGTGGATGACATCATCTACTATGGTGATTTCATGGACATGTCGGGTGGGTATCAAATTGGAGACACCGTATACGATTTCACTGCGTATGATTTCGATGGGAATCCCGTGACTTTGTACACGGAATTGTCAGGATTGAAGCCAGTAGTTCTCGTGAGCGGATCCGTTTCGTGCATCCGATTCCGAAATGTATTTGACCCCAATCTTCCTGCACAAGAAACATTCTCAGCCCGGGACTTCATCTACAGCCATTTAGACGATTACAATTGGATTCTCATCTACGGGGTAGAAGCGCATCCGACTGACGGGAATTGCCCCAGCAACTGTCCACCGACAGTGAATACCGACACCGCAGTAGTTCAGCCCTCGATTTATGCCGAGCGACGTTGGGCGATGCACGGGTGGGAGAATTCTCCTGAACACGATTTTCCTTTCACCATGTTCGCCGACAACACGGATAACGCCATTTACAACAACTTTTTCCAGCGGCCTTTCGGTATGATTGTATTGAATTGTGACGGTACCGTAGGACTCAGGTGCGATTGGGTGACCAACTACCTAGCCGACCCGGCGAATGTTCAGGCGATGCTTGATTTTAAAGATGCATACACGCATTGCAGCATCGATTGGACTCCCTCCGACGACACGGATGACACGGAAGATGATGGAGACGAGCCGGTGGATTACGATGGGCCGATGAGCGGACTTCACGGGGGTGGTGTGGATCATGTGGCCAACTCGATCGAAACAGCTTGGGCGTCAAATGGAATGGTATATCCGAATCCTGCCGCGGATCAATTGGTGCTATCCGGATTTGCCCACGTCATGAGTTGGACGCTTTATGACGCACAAGGCCGTCAAGCAGCAAGTTGGTCAGGGAACACAACTTACGCTTCAGTGGACGTATCGGCATTGACGCGCGGTGCTTACGTGCTCATGGGAACTACCGACTCAGGGGTATCGGAGCGCATTCGCATCCTGCTGCAGTAATCGCAGCGGCTCAATCAACGATGCGCATGCGCATGGTCACGTCTTCCAAAGGACGATCCCCGCGGGCGGTGCGAACGGCTGCGATGGAATCGACGATGTCCATACCTTCGATGATCTGACCGAATACGGTGTATTCCATGTCCAAGTGGGGCGTCCCTCCGAGCGTAGCATATTGCGCGCGTTGCTCTTCCGTATATGCAAAATCGGGATGGGAGCTTTGGATGCGAGACTCGAAGTTGGCCAGTTTGCTGCCCGCATATTTCGCACCCTGAACAATGTAAAATTGAGAGCCCGAGGATCGCTTCTCGGGATTCACTTGATCGCCTTGACGCGCGGCTGAAAGGGCGCCCTTGACGTGCACATGGGAGGAATCGATTTCTGCCGCCAGCGTGTATCCCGGTCCTCCCGACCCCAATCGCTTGCCCGGCGCTGCTCCCCGACTATCCGGATCACCTCCTTGCACCATGAATCCTTGGATGACGCGATGGAACAGCAAATCGTCGTAGAATCCCTCGTTGACCAACTTCACAAAGTTGTCTCGATGAATAGGTGTGTCATCGAACAATTCGACAACCATGGTTCCCAATGATGTGGAAATTTCCACGTGGACTGGGCCTTTGCGCCCCGAGTCAGCCATCGTAGAGGTCCCCGAGCATGCGCTCCACAATAGCGCAATCCCCAAGCCCATCATGGCATAAAACTTCATTTTCATCGTTGATCAATTTGGACGGAAAGTTACGCCGTCTGGGAGGGCAATTTCAACCCCACAAGTCCGCTGCAATGCGAAAGGTGTTGCAATGTGCTTCCACAATTTGCCAAATGTCCGGCGAATACCCTCCACCCATGGCGCATACCACCGGAACTCTCGCGTCGTAACAGCGCTTCAAGATCCGTTCGTCTCGTGCGCGACAACCCGCTTCCGTCACCCCCAGTCGCCCCAGCTTGTCACTCGCCAAGATGTCCACTCCGCATTGGTAGAGCACCAAATCGGGTTCAACTGCGTCCAATAAACGGGGCCAGTGCGCATCAAGCAAAGCCAAATATGCATCGTCCTCCATCCCATCGGACAACGGCACATCCAAGTCACTGCATTCCTTATGCATCGGATAATTGCCCGCACCGTGCATGGAAAACGTGAACACGCGCGGGTCGTCCTCGAAAATTTTGGCGGTGCCGTTGCCTTGATGCACGTCCAAGTCCACGATGAGCGCGCGCTGAATCCGGCCCTCGACAAGCAAAACGGATGCGGCCAACGCGAAGTCATTGAGGAGGCAGAATCCTTCGCCTCGATCTCGGTATGCGTGGTGAGTGCCGCCGGCGATGTTCATGGCCGCACCGTGTTCGAGGGCGTAGCGCGCACATTGGACCGTGCCGCCCATGATCATCACTTCGCGTTCGACCAAGGCGGTGGACCAAGGAAAACCCGTCCGCCGCTCTTCTTGCCGGGTCAACGATCCGGTTTGCAATTTCTGCCAGTACTCCGCTTCATGTACCGTCAACACCTCCGCGTCCGATAAACGTTCAGGCGAAAAAAACTGACTCTGATCGACGGTGCCCTCATGCACCAATTGCTCCGGAACGCATTCGTATTTCTCCATAGGGAATCTATGCCCATCGGGAAGCGGATGGGCGTACCGAGCGTTCCAAGCAATCCGAATCATTCCACTACAACCAGCCCACTAACCGGTTGTTCTTTTGGCGCTTGAATTTGGAGGAAGTAGGTTCCTGAGGCCAATCCGAGTGGCAGCACCCAGGTGCGACCCAGACCGAGCTTTTCCGAAGCGACCACTTGGCCGCTCAGAGACAACAACTGCACTTGGATGGGTGCCCCGGCGAACGCATCGATTTGCACCGTGCCCTGTGTGGGATTCGGGAAAATTTGGAAGGCCCTCAATGCATGCGCTTGCTCGACTTGCACGTTATCGCAGGGTCCCGCGGTCCATTGAGCGACGCCTCCATAGTACCACGCTTCGCAAGAATTTGAATACGTTACGCTGTCGCAACCGCAAACAGGATCTTCAATCTCTGGACAGCCCATGGTTTCGTCAATGCGCGCCTCATCAAAACAATCTCCTGGGCATGCTCCGGATGTAAACGCCGTCACATAGTCCACATGCGTCGCGACGCATTCATTGAAATGCGTGAGGCTGTCACAACCACAAACCGGAACGGGCTCAAAGATGTTGCAATCGATGAGCGGATCGGCAATCGATGGATCGATGCATTCCGCTGTTTCGGCACAATTGGATTGGCATGCTTCGATACTGGTAAACGAATACACGCTGTAGTCCATCCCGTTAACCTCCCAGCCGCAACCGGACAAATAGGTGCAGCTTCCGTTCCACATCACCACCCCCATGGCCATGTCACAAGCCCCGAAATCAATGCCGCCCAAATCGACACAATCGAGCGCTGTGCCCGTGCACTCGCCACTGACCCAACTGGTCATTCCTCCGAAGTAAACGGCTTCGCAGTCGTTGCCATAGGTCACCCCATTGCAACCGCACACAGGATCCCAAACAAATGGACACATCATCCCCGGATCGATGAGCGTCGAGTCGACACATGTTTGGGCCACAGAGTTACTCATGGAAGCACAAACGAAAACAAGACCAATAAACTTTCTGAATCGGAACATAAGCGAAATATAATCCATGCTTATGTTTGGTTAAGAACACTTCACCTTTGATTCGAATTATTTTTTACCATTCTGGGTCCGTCTTCTTGTTGGCCATGGCAATCTTGAACGCGAGCTGGGGGGTTGCGCAGGTAGGCCCTGAATTCGAATTTGCTCCGAGAGTTCAAGGGATTTTTCTCAACAATCCCAGTTATGGTGTCGATTATGATACGGAATCAAGGTTGGCCACCTGGGTGCATTACCGACTGGATGCCTCGGAATGCCTTGGCACGATTCCGAGAAAGGATGACTTTCGAGCCGATGGACGCGTCGGTGAAGATGGAGTGGATCACTTGGCATACCGGGGATCGGGGTACGATCGAGGCCACTTGAAACCAGCGGCAGACTCAAAAAGCTCTTCCACAGAAATGAGCAACTCGTTCTTGATGACCAACATGGCGCCTCAAACACCCAACCTCAATCGGGGAATTTGGAAGCGCCTTGAAGATCAAACACGCGATTGGGCCCTTGAATTTGGAAGCGTGCATGTGTCTTGCGGGCCAGGATTTGATACTTACGATTGGCTGAGCAGTTGCGTGCGGGTACCGGAAGGATTTTGGAAAATAGTCCTGCGCTTAACTCCGGATACAGCCGCAATTGCTTTTTACTTTCCAAATGCTGAACAGGTAACCGGTTCCCTCACTGACTATGCCCTTTCCGTCGACTCTTTGGAGCGTCTGATTCGGTTGGATTTGATGCCCGCCTTACCCGATTCTACAGAAAAGCGAATTGAAGCGTTTGTACCAGAAGCGATTTGGTCAACACAGCAGCCTATTCCCGCTGCCGACTCAAGATCCAAGGATCATCTGAACGCCGGGCATCCCATCGGCCAAGCGATTCAATGCATGGGCATCGCAAAATCAACAGGCAACAGGTGCCGTCAAAAAACAACCGACCCAAGCGGTTACTGTCGCTATCACCGAGACTGATTTTTCGGATTCAGGCGGTTTTCGTTCTCCAATCTTTCGGCCATCGACTCTATTGCTTGTTGAGCAGTGACTGTAATCTCATCGACTGATGGATTGTCAAAATACAGCGGATCTCCCATCACCAAGGTACCTCCAAACGGAACAATCAAGGTGCGGCCCTTGGGTAAATTGCGGTACAGGCCATCCAGATACACCGGAATCACTGGGATTTCCGGGTGACGCGAAGCGAGGTGACCTACGCCGCGCTTAAAATCCGCCATGACCCCTGGCACCCCACGCGTTCCTTCGGGAAATAAAATGAGGCTGTGTCCAGCATGCAGCATGGCGTCCAACAATTCAATCGGATCTACATCACGCTCGTCCGACCTGCGTCGCGAGATGAGCACGGCATTGACCAAATTTTGCATGCTCCACTTCCGGAATCCTGACTTACCAAAAAAATCCTGTGCTGCAACGGAGTGGGTTAAATGGATACGCGCAGAGGGCACAATGGTCATCAAGGACATCGCGTCGAGGTGGCTGTTGTGGTTTGCAATGTAAATAACCGGACCATCGGGATGAGGCACCTCACTTCGGATGTAACGCAATCCGATGACCACCCCGAACACGGTGCGCCACAAGATTTTGTACAAAAACCAAAGCAGCCAGCGACGCCCGTTGGGAACATACGCTTGGAAGGTTTCCGCATTAATGGATTGGCGGGGCATGGGCGAAAGTTAACCCGCAGCCGTCACTCCGAATAGGTAAATGAGGTGAAAAAACGGCGCTGCCGCCGCGGAAAACCCATCCAATCGATCCAAATATCCACCATGCCCTGGGATCGCATTTCCCGAATTTTTGATGCCGATATCCCGCTTCATTCCAGAGGCAATGGCATCGCCCATGAATCCTGCGATGGCAACACAAAAACCGGTGAGGGCAGCTTGCCAAGGTTCCAGCGGCGTCAAAAACCGCAAACTTACCGCAATCAAAGCGGTCGACAAGACCCCTCCGATCAGACCCTCCCAGGTTTTATTGGGACTGACACGAGGCAGCACGGCATTTTGACCGATGGTCTTGCCCCATGCAAACTGCAGTACATCGTTGATTCCGACCAAGAAAATCAAATACAGCAGGAGCCCTTGCGGGCCGGCCGTAAACCCAGGAATCTCGGGCAATTGAAACAGCAACGCCAAATGACTCATCCCGTACACCCACGCCACCAGCGAATACGGCATCAATGAAATCGAACGCACAATCCCGTCCGTTTCCCCGCGAATGACCAGCAAAAACGGAATCACCACAAACATAAATACCGGAATGAAAGCCAAGAACAAGGTGGTCATGCCGAGGTAAGCCAGCGTGTATTGGACGGGGATTACAGCATAACATAACAGCACCACATTGCGCTCACGCGAGTCCAGTCCGAGCAGCGGGTACATTTCGCGGAGCAGGGCAAAACTGAGGTAAGCCAATCCCAGGTGGGTGATCAACGGATGCGCCAGCGTGGTCACGATGAAACACGCGCACATGATCCACCAGCTCCGGGTCCGCACCTGAAGCTCTTGCACCAACTTGCCCGGCTTGATCCGATTCCAAGTGAACCAGGCCACCGAACTGAAGACGAGAATACACAAGATGATCAGGATCACCGATTGAACCTCGGCGTTGATGTCCCACGCTTGGATGATTTTGTTCATGACTCCTTTGATTTCTTCAGCGTATTCGCCACCCTACGCAAGGTGCTCCAGACCAACAAGCCCATCACAATTTGCAGGCCCAACATGGCGTAGGGTTCGAGGTCCACTCCTACTGCAAGCGCAATGCAAAGCACTCCCCAAACCAACGTCCGGTCGCTTTTGCCCATGGGCCCTTCATACCTCCTCTGGTTGCCGACTGAGGACCCGAGCACACCCGCATATTCATTGACCGCAGCCAACCACAAGAATGCCCCTACCCAGCCCACCGAAACGCCCGGCAACAGCACCAGCGGCCACATCACCAGGGCATCGCTCACGACGTCCCCGAGTTCATTCAACACGGCCCCAGCGCGCGACGTCATTTCAAATTCACGGGCCATCATGCCGTCGAGGGCATTGAGCATCATGCGGAGCAACAGACCGACCACTACGACCCAAAACCAACTTCGATTCCCCATTCCCTGCACAAAAGCCGCTCCCAATCCTCCCGACAATCCGATGGCCATGAAAGTCAAATGATTGGGCGTAACCCCTGCCTTCCGCAATCCCACCATAACGGGTCGAATCAGGCGTTGGAATGCCGGTTTCAAATCGTACGTAGAAGGAACCTTCACTGAGGAATGGGATTGGATTTATCGAAAGGATTGTCAAAAATGGGCTGCCGCGGGAGGCCTTCCGGAAACCGACCGTTTTCGAAAAAATACACGTAGGGTTCGCCGAGCAGATCCCAACGGACGTACATCATGTTGTGGTCCAGTCCGACGTGAAACGCATCGGATGCCGACGGATCGATGGCACGCCAATCGTAATCCAGCGGCCCCATTGAACGAGCTGTGGCTTCTAGGATGCGCATGATGTTGGTGGCGCGGTTTTCAATGGCCAAGCCTTTTCTGATTCCCGGGGCATTCGGTGGCTCTGGCCAGGTCGCTTCCGCCAAATCCTTCAACACCGGTCCCATGGCCAACC
>JBMSHA010000022.1:0-13675 GCA_049416245.1 Flavobacteriales bacterium
GAAATCCCCAACACCGATCTTTCCACTGCCGATTTGGAGCAGGCCTTGCAACTTACAGCCGATGAAGAGCGAACCGATGAGGAGCAACGGATTCTCGAGGGCATTGTAGCGCTGGGAACGAAAGATGCCAAACAAATCATGACGGCCAGAACCGATATGGAATCGGTGAGTTCCGATGAGACGTGGGAGCAATTGCGAGCTCAAATTGTGGAGTCCGGTTATTCACGCATTCCCATCCATGGCAGTTCGCAAGATGAAATCTTGGGCGTGCTCCACATCAAAGACTTGTTACCGCACCTCGGTGAGGCCAATGTGAAGTGGATGGACTTGGTGCGACCTGTCTACTACGTCCCAGAAAACAAAAAGATTGGTGACTTGATGCGTGAATTCCAAGAACGCAAAACGCATTTGGCCATTGTGGTGGATGAATACGGCGGGACTAGTGGAATCATCACTTTGGAAGACATCATGGAAGAAATTGTCGGTGAGATTTCAGACGAGTTTGATGCCGAAGAAGTTGCATATT
The DNA here is from genome assembly GCA_049416245.1 of Flavobacteriales bacterium. GTDB lineage: Bacteria > Bacteroidota > Bacteroidia > Flavobacteriales_D > Sanyastnellaceae > UA16. The sequence goes on from JBMSHA010000022.1 coordinate 527, forward strand.
CACGCTTGGATGAGCGCACTTTTGTGATTGAAGCAAAAACCGCTTTGATCGATGTCTACCGCATCTTAAGCATTTCCGACGAGGCCTGGGAAGCCGCCAAAGGAGAAAGTGACACCCTAGGTGGATTCATTACAGAACAGGCAGGCCGCATTATGCGGAACGGTGAAAGCATTGTTTTTGAAGGTGTTATCTTGAAAATTGATGCCGCCACTCCGCGCAAATTGCTGCGCGTAAAACTCACCCTTCCGGAACACCCAGCGAGCCATGACGATTGAACTCCAGGTTGCGCGCATCTTCCCCTGGACCATTCTCATCACGCTCGGATTATCCGGATGCACGGAACCGCCAGTTCCAAAACCCCGAGGTTATCATCGCATCGAATTCCCAGATCACCAATTCGCATTCTATCAACATGCGTGCGGTTTCTCATTTGACGTCCCGGTTTACAGTAAGATTGAACGCATTGAGAAAGAAACGAGCACAGCTGATGATGTTTCGCCGTGTTGGTTCAATTGTGCCATGCCTCGATTCAAGGCCAAAGTACATTGCACCTACATTCCTTTAGAGTCGCGGGGCCAATTCAACGAACTAGTGGAAGATGCATATCAAATGGTTTTCACTCACGAAATGAAGGCCACCGGCATTACGACCCAGGCTTTTCAATTTCCAGAACACGCGGTGAGTGGGTTGATGTACCGGCTTTCGGGTCCGGTCGCCAGCTCGGTGCAGTTTTTCGCGACAGATAGTACGCGCCATTTTCTCCGCGGCAGCTTGTACTTTGATCATGCTCCCAATCCCGACAGCTTGAAGCCAACTTTGGACCATGTCGAACTGGACATCGTCCGCATGATTGAATCGCTCCAATGGCATCAAGGCCAAAACCCATCCCGCCCATGATGGAGAATTCATGGGTGCTTGATTTTGGAAATTCTCGGGTGAAGCTGGTTCAATTCGAGCATGAAAACCTCCTGTCTCTTTGGACGGATGAGGAAGCTCTGGAGGAGGCCCATCGCAACCCGCGATTGGATTCCAGCGCCTTGATGTTGGTGGCCGCAACAGGACCAATCAACGAACAATGGGCGGCCTGGATTGACCAATCTCTTCAAAACGCTCAAGGTCCCCGGATCATCCAGCTTGAAACCGCGGAAGATGTCCCTTGGGCAACCGCTTACGACAGTCCGGCGACCCTGGGGCTGGATCGCCTCGCCAATGCTGCGGCGGCTGTAGCATTGGATGCGAAATCAGATTGGCTCGTCATCGATGCTGGCACATGCATCACGGTCGACTTTATCCACGACGGACAATTCCAGGGAGGGTCCATTTCACCGGGGATTGACCTGAGGCTGCGCGCCATGTACGCTGGAACCGCAAGCTTACCCTACCCGGAAGATTGGCGTGAGCGATCTTCGGCCGGAGTTGCCCTGCATTTGGGAAACGATACGGAATCTTCGCTTTTGGCGGGTGCCATCGGAGGTGTACACGCAGAATTGGCCGCTCGAATCGACGCATTCAACACAGAATTCCCCGGCATCCGCATCGCATTGACGGGAGGAGACGTAAAATTCTTGGAACTCCGAAGCGAGTTGACGATTTTTGCCGACCCAAACCTCACGTGGATTGGATACCATCACCTGCTCAATCGCATCATATCTCATGAATCAGCCTCCTAAACAACAAGCAGCTTCACGGTCTGCTCTAATGGCTGCTGGTCTGGTGAGTGCATTGATGTTTCTCAGTTTTGGGACCGTACAGGCACAACAGTCTGAATTTTCTCCTTACTCTCGTTTCGGATTTGGATTGATTGAGCAAATCAATGCTCCGGTATATGCTGGGCTCGGCGGAATGGAAACCACCATGATCAGCAGTTACCAATTTCAACCGAACAACCCGGCTTCTGCAACGTATCAGAGTCAAACAACATTCCAAGGCTCGGGCACAGGCAACCGCATGTCCATGAAGCAAGGCGATGCCGATGCCGCTACGGCCACCTTCGGTTCGCCGGGTCCCATGGGCATCGTTGTGAAAAAGCAATCCGGCAAAAATGCCCTGATCTTGGGCCTTTCGCCTTTCAGTAATTCAGGCTATGCCATTTCGCGCACCGGTGACTACGACGGCATCGGAGCGGTGCAAGAGCGTTACGAAGGCCAAGGAGGGCTAAACAACCTGAACATCGGTTGGGCCCGCGCTTTCAAAGGGACACGATGGGTCCAGACAGGAACGAATGACAGCATTCGAATCCAAAGTAGCGCGCTGCATTTGGGAGTTCAGTCTCAATACCTTTTTGGCGAAGTAAGCCGAACGTCCACAGTAGACATCTTGGATCCGACGTTCCTCGATCACCGCAGCAAATTCACAGGGCAACACCGAAGTGTCACCGCCAATGCCGGTGTGATCTACGATCAATTTCTGTTCGCGCGGTACAATGAACTCCAGGATTTCGAACGCAGCCTTTCCCTTCGTATGGGCGGGGTCTTTACGCCAGAGACCAACCTCCACAGCAGCCTGAGCAAACTGGACGAAACCACACAGACACTCGGGGGGATTGCGGTCAACCTCGACACTGCGTTTTACAGCGCTCGAACGGATTTTCGGGCGCGCATGCCGCGGTCTTTAAGCGTTGGAAGCAGCCTACATTTCGATCGAGCGGACGGCATGCGCCTGTCGGCTGGTGTGGAATACAAAACCTCGCGCTGGGATGAAGTGGCATCCGGTTTCGCCCCAGAAATGCAATCCGATGCAGTGCAATGGACGCGATCGGAATCGTTCCGGATGGGCGTGCAATTCAACCTAAGCAATCCCGAAACGCGCAATCCTACTTGGGGCAAAGCGACCTATAGATTCGGCCTCGTGCAACAATTCCAACCATACGAAGTCAATGGATCTCAGGTGTTGACACAATCGTTCACCGGTGGCTTCACATTGCCTATGGTGGGGAGCCGTTCCTTGAGCCGCATCCATTTCGGCACGGAACTTGGGGAAAGAATCACTGAAGACGGAGCGTTGGAAGAGAGCTTCATGCGAATCCACTTGGGCGTGTCTTTAATGCCTTTCTTCAAGAACAATTGGCTGATTCCAAGATTATATGACTGATAACAAACAAACTACCATGAAACTGACCACCCAAATCCTGTTGGCATGTTTGCTTGCCAATCCCTTCTTTTCCTTTGGTCAAGACCGATACGGCGAAACCGAAGAGCAGCAAATTCTTTGCAAAGAGGCGATCAGCGTTTACGTGAGCTATAAAAAGCAAAAGAACTACGATGAAGCGTTCATTCAGTGGAAGAAGGCTTGCGATGTTTGCCCACCTGATGCGCGAGAAGGCATGTATTCTGATGGAGTCCGCTTCCTAAAAGAGCAATTGAAGAATACCGAAGATCCTGCCCGCATCCAATCCATTCAGGACAGCATTTTCCTGCTGTACGATCAGCGCATGGAAATCTTCCCTGCAACGAGCAAAAATCCGAATAACGCCTGCACAATTTTGGCATACAAAGCCACGGACTATTACCGCCTGTATAAAAAAGAAGGTGCTGCTGAAGCAAATGCCATGTTCAAAGAGAGCATTGATTGTTTGGGCGCGGAATCATCTCCCGCAACCTTGAGCACGTATTACGTAACTTCATTCTACGCCATGAAGGCCATGGAAGACGACGCACAAGCCAAGGCCAAACTGGGAGAGATGTTGACCGAGTACCTTGTGCTCTCGGATTACATCGAAGCTGGCATTGCAGCCGCAAACGCTGCAGGCGACTCCGATACCGTTGAAGATTTTGACAAAGCAAAAGGCAATTTGGATGAAGTTTTCATCGCCATTGCTCAGTGTGAAGACATGGTACCGGTGTTGACAGAAAAAGTGGCAGCGGATTCCGCCAATTTCGAATTGAAACAAAAAGTACTGCGTCTTCTCAATCAAAAAGATTGCACAGATAACGATTTGTACTTGCCTGTTGCTGTCGAAGTCCACAAAGCAGAGCCTGGTCACCCATCTGCTTATGCCATTGGAAATGAGCAAGCAAAAAATGAGAACTTCGCGGAAGCTTTGGCTTACATGGAGGAAGCTGTTGAGCTTTGCGGTGAATGCGCCGAGATGGAAACGTACCTCTTGAAAGCCGGGAAAATCGCGTCTTTCCTGGGTAAGTCCAGCACGGCTCGATCGTACGCCCAAAAAGTACTCGCAAACAACAGCGATAGCGCCGAAGCGTATATGCTCATCGGCGATGCGATTGCCGGCGGCGCGAAGAGCTGCGATGATGGAGCTTTGGGGGTTCGACTTGCTTACCTCCGCGCATGTGACTACTACAACATGGCCATCACCCGAGGTGATGAAGATCTGAAGGCAACAGCGCAAAAGAAACTCAATGCCAATTCGAAGCAATTCCCCAGCGTCGATGAAATTTTCGCGGTAGGTAAAAGCACCGGAGATGCCATCACGATTCCTTCCATTTCAGGATGTCCTTGCGCTGGAGAGTCAACCACCGTTCGGGTGCGTTAACAGGCGAGTGGGATACGATTCGATGAAAATTCACTGGAATCGCCTCAGCGGCAAGCCCCATTGGCCCGTCGTTGGGGCGATTTTATTCCTGGCTTCATGTGCCAATGCTGATTCGGATATCTCCCATGTCCAAGCTGACGAATCCATTCCCACGCAAGTCGTCATCAACGGCACCTTCCAGTACTCTGAACGTGGAGAAATCTTGCATGAATTGCATGCAGGCGAGTTGAGCAGGCAAGAAAAAGGCAATGCTACATCTCCTGAAGACTACGTCGAAGTTCGAAATGGATTTGAGCTGTTCATTGAAGGAAACGAGGCGAACCACACGGCACGATTAAGGGCTGATTGGGCTTCCCTTGATGAAAAAAATCTCAGGTTGATTGCCAAGCATGGAGTGGTTTTGGAAAACCTCGCCGGAGATATCCTCGAAACGGAATACCTCGTTTGGTCTGAGGATTCAAATCGGGTCTGGACCAACCGACCCGTCACGATACGCACATCGGATGGCGTGTTGTACGGAGAAGGGCTGGAATCGGATGCGCGATTCGAATCATACCGCATTCTGAAACCGCGCGGAGAAATCGTTTTAGAAGGCACGGAAAATTTTTAGGTTTACCCCATGAATCCCGATCAAATCGTACGCATCAATAAGATGGCCGAGCGTTTCTGGCTTTTGATTATCCTTGCCTGTTGTGCAGCCACTGCTTATTTCATTTGGCGAGACGGCTGGGATCAGCAAAAGCAAACACTGGTTCTTCCGGCCCTTGCCGCCTCATGGTATGCCTTTCGTCGATTCTTCCGAAAACGTCTCGAACGCGGAAATGGCGACCAAAATGCCTAAGTTTGTAGGAGACCTGAACCATGGATCCTGACCCCTCGAGTTCTCTTTTAATCATCGGCATCTCCTTGCTGGCCTCTGCTTTCTTCTCTGGAATGGAGATTGCTTTCGTGTCGGCCAATCGCCTGCAATTGGAGTTGGATGCCCATAGCAATTGGCGCGGGAAAATCCTGCTTCACCTCGCTTCCCGAACCAAGCTTTTCATCGCAACCATGCTGGTTGGAAACAACCTGGCCTTGGTATTCTGCGGGCTCGAATCCGGAGCCTTGATTAGCGAAGGCATCTTTCAAGTGCGGGATTGGACAGAAGCTTCACAACCCTTACTGGTCTTGGCGACCCAAACGGTGGTTACCACAGCGGTCATCCTGGTATTGGCTGAGTTCATCCCAAAAGCGGTCTTTCATACCAACTCCAACTTCTGGTTAAAGTTCTTCGCTATTCCACTGCTCATAGTCCACTACATCCTCTTGCTTCCGGGCTTGTTCGTTGTGGGATTGAGTCAATTCTCCATACGCCTTGTCGGGCGCTCGTTGAGAGACGATGAACATCATGAAGAATTGGGTGCAACTGATTTGGATCATTTCATCCGCGAAATGAGCGGCCGCATGGAACCCGAACAGGAACTGGAGCATGAACTCCAAATCATGCAAAATGCCCTGGAATTCAACAAAGTGCTCGCACGAGACTGTCTCATTCCACGCAATGAAGTGGTCGCTGTGGATTTGGAAACCCCATTGGACGAAGTCAAGGAATTATTCATTTCGACCGGATTGAGTAAAATCGTCGTTTACCGCGAGGACATTGATCAGACCATTGGATATGTTCACTCGAAAGATCTATTCAAACAACCCGATTCCATCAAGACCATTTTGCACCCCACTTTCGTCGTTCCTGAACCCATGCCGGCGGATGATGTGTTGAAGCGGTTCATCCAACGCAAGCGTCATTTGGCCATCGAGGTGGACGAATTCGGTGGCACATCAGGCATATTGACCATGGAAGACATCATGGAACAACTCATCGGCGACATCGAAGATGAACACGACCACGAAGACCTCATCGAAGACGTATTGGAGGAGGGGCGGTGGCGATTCTCCGCACGCCTGGATGTAGAAGACCTGAACGAACGATATGGACTTCAGTTGCCCTTGAACGATGCGTACGAAACCCTTGGCGGGCTGCTGTTGCATCATGCAGAGGAAATTCCAGATTCCGGGTTCTCATTGCCTTTGGAGGGATATCATTTGGAAGTAGAAGAGGTAAGCAGCAGCAAAATCCAGACCGTCATCCTGCACGTTCTCGAAGACGAGAATTACTGAAACCTCACCTCGATTTTTCCCGTAAGGAAGACTCCTTCAGGCAAAGCGCCCGGGGATTCGGGATTTCTCTTATCTTCGCAAACCTTAAAATAAGACACGACTACCATGTCAATGATTCAACAAATTCGAAACCGACAAGGTCTCCTGATCGTGATGATTGGGATTGGAATGTTGGGATTCTTGGTTCCTTATGATGCGGTCATGGCACTCTTTGGTCAAGGCGGAAGCCGTGACGTTGGCGAGGTCAATGGCGTTGCCATCTCAGGCGCCCAATACCAAATGGAGGTGCAAGAGCGCCGACGATTGGGATTCAGCGGTGACCAACTCGCTGAAGAAGTGTGGAGCGACCTGACTTCCAATATTGTTTTAGCAGATGATTTCGACGCTCTGGGATTGACAGTGAGCGACGAAGAGTATGAAGAAATGTTGTTCGGTACAGCTTTTTCTCCGTACATGAATCGCGCATTTTACTCGAATGTGGAGACCAAAGGGTTTTGGCAACAAAATTTCGACGCCATGTTGGCGACCGATCGCGGTGTCTCCGATTTCATAGCTTACAAGCGTTTAATTGTGTCCAAAAGGGTCAGAGAGAAATATGACAACTTGGTCACCTCGGGAATTTATTCAAACAGCTTGGAAGGCAAGTACGACTACGTAGGCGCTAACAACAAGGTAAACTTCAACTACGTCTTGAAGGCATTCAATGCCATCGACGATAGCGAAGTGAATGTATCCGATTCTGATGTTCGTGCTTACTTCAAAGCGCACAAAGGCGACTCTGAATACGCTCAAAAAGCGGGACGCAACATCACCTTTGCACGCATTCCGTTGCAAGCCTCTCCAGAAGATGCTCAAGCCATTGAAGCAGAATTGAATGGAATTCGAACGTTATGGGAAAACACCGAAGACAGTGACAGCGCTTTTGTAGCCCAGGTCAATGAAGCACCATTCGCACCTACCGTGTTGCGCGAAAGTGACGTCGAAGTGGACGTGAATGAGGCTGCGTTTTTTGATTCGGAACCCGGCGCCATCGTAGGGCCTTACCTGCGCAAGCAATCGTACAAATTGGCCCGCGTTATGGAATTCCTCTCTGAGCCGGATAGCGTTTCCTGCCGTCACATTCTGTTGAAGGCGAAAAACCCGCAGGACCGGGAAGAAATGAATGCATTGATGGGCCGCGCGGACAGCCTGAAGCGTGTTTTGCGCCGTGGCGGTTCCTTTGACGATTTGGCGGAACGCTTCAGTGAAGATCCTGGCTCGAAGTCGAAAGGTGGTTTTTACGATTTCTTTACCCGCGGACGTATGGTGAAGCCATTTGAAAACTTCTGCTTTGAAAACAAGCCGGGCAGCATCGGTGCAGTTGAGACTTCCTTCGGTGTTCACTTGATTGAGGTAATGGAACACACCAAGCCCATCGAGCGCGTCAAAGTCGCAATGATTGAACGAGCCATCGAGCCATCAGCGAATACGGCACGAGAATCTTACAGCGCTGCGAGTGAATTTGCAATCCAAGCGACTTCACGCGAGGAGTTTATGCAGGCAGCAGGTGATGCAGGGTACACCACCAACATCGCCAAAGATGTCGACCGTGGGGCCACATCCGTATCGGGATTGCGCAGCGCAGCCGAACTCGTAGCCTGGGCGTATGGAGCGGAAGAAGGTGAAATTTCCAACCCCATTTTGATCGATAAGAATTACGTTGTGGGCTACCTCGATCGCATTACAGAAAAAGGTGAACCCAAATTCGAGTACGTCGAAGAGCAAATGCGTTTGGGAGCCATCAAGGAGGCAAAAGCTGAATTGTATGCAGCCCAGATGACTACGGGTTCGTTGGATGAAATCGCTGAGGCCGTAGGTGCAAAAGTATCAACGGCTTCAAACGTGAGTTTGAAATTCCCAACCATCAGCGGAGCCGGATCTCAGCCAGAACCTGAAGTCGTAGGCATGGCCTTTGCCATCCCTGTAGGCAACGTTTCAAACCCCATCATTGGTAACAACGGCGTGTGGGTCATTGCGCCGACCTCATCGACCGAGGCTGCGACGAAAAACGATTACCTCTCTGAGCAGACAACCTTGATTTCAAGAGCTCGCGGAGCCGCGACCATCCGCCTGTCGAATGCCATGTTGGATGCAGCGAACATAGAAGACAACCGAAATTAATCTCGGTCACCATAGCGAAAAGCCCGCCCTTCCAGGCGGGCTTTTTTTGTTCAAAAGACATCCCTATGGTCGGTCCTCTTCAAAGATGGGACGGCCCATCTACCAGCGCAAATAGCTGCCGTCACCGAAACTGAGAAAACGAAAATTCCGCGCAAGCGCTCCAGCATACAATTCCCGCCAATTGGGCCCGATAGCAGCCGCTACCAAGCAAAGAAGGGTGCTGTTGGGCAGGTGGAAGTTCGTAATCAAGGCTCCCACTGACCGAATGCGGTACGGCGGTGCAATCATAATAGCCGTTTCAAATTCCCAATCATCTCCATCCAAGGCAGCGAGGCACCACTGCATTGCCGTTTCCATGGTCCAGCCCAATTCCTGATCCGCTTCCAACAACGATTCACACCACTCCCACTGGGACAATCGTGCTGGCTTAACTCCCGATTGCTTCCACTTGATCGCAAGCCAATACAGACTTTCTAGCGTGCGTAAACTCGTAGTACCGGTTGCGACCCGGTGGCATGATTCGCTCGCCAACGCCTGAATCGCCGCGTTGGAAACCGAGCAGCGCTCCGCATGCATCGCGTGCTCCGCCACACTGCCACTTTCCAAAGGTTTAAAGGTGCCGGCCCCCACATGCAAGGTTACCTGGTGGATGGAGGCTTTGGCACTCAATTCTGACATCAACTCAGCATCGTAATGAAGGCCGGCTGTAGGCGCGGCAACGGAACCGGGAACCTCCGCATAGACAGTTTGGTAATCGGTCGCATCACTTCCCTCCTCCGGTCGTCGCATGTACGGAGGAAGGGGCATTTTACCCAAAGCTTCGAGCAACTCAGAGAAACTAGCTTCCCGATGACTTCCTGTATCAGAGGCTACAAAACTCCATGATAATTTGATGAATCGGACGCCCTCATCTGCGCCTGTACGCTGGGCAGAAACCGTCCATTTCCCTTGCGCATCCTCCACCTCCAAGGTAGCCTCCCCAGCAGTCCATCGCTTACTGCCCTTCACCATACATTTCCATTCAACAGCTTCTGTAGACGCAAGCGCCTGTTCCATTGAGCTGCTCATGGGTTCGAGCAAAAACACCTCCAGCCTCCCTCCTGTTGGTTTCTGAAGCAGCAACCGCGCCCGTATCACCCGGGTATTGTTGACCCAAATTTGGGCTCCGGCAGGTATGACGCTCGGCAAGTCGTGGAAATGATGTGACCAATCCGATTCGCCTTGATTCCAGATGAGCATACGCGCTGCGGATCTTGGTGACACCGGATGCAACGCGATGGCCGAATCAGGCAACTCATAGTCAAACGCTCCGGCATCTTCTACCGGTCTAGAATTTGTCAACATTGGCACAAAAATACACGTGGAAACGAACGATGATGGAATCAAATTGAACGCTCATACCTTAACTTCGTTTACTCATGGCACATGCATTGGTCATCGGAGCCGCTGGGCAATTGGGCATAGAATTGACCCTTGCACTGCAACGCGAACACGGCGTTGATGGCGTTCACGTATCGGACATTCGCGTGCCTCAGGATGAACTGGTGATGCGCAGTCGGTTCTTGCACCTTGACGCGACCGATGAAGCTTCCGTTTCCAAAATCATTGAGGAAGGGCAATACCATTCCGTTTACCATTTGGCTGCGATGCTCAGTGCAACGGGCGAAAGGCGACCCATTGCGGCATGGGATTTGAACATGCAGAGTTTGCTGAATGTATTGGAGGCAGCCAAACAAGGGTGGGTTGAGCGCGTTTTTTGGCCCAGTTCCATTGCGGTATTTGGTCCCCAAACGCCACGCCAACTTGTTCCTCAATCCGCTGTTCTCGACCCGACCACGGTGTATGGGATCAGCAAACAAGCGGGAGAATATTGGTGCCGCTACTACCACGAGAAGTACGGTGTTGATGTGCGCAGCATTCGTTATCCGGGTTTGATCGGACACCGCTCAGCCCCAGGCGGAGGAACGACAGATTACGCTGTAGAAATCTACCACGCTGCCGTGCGGAAGGAAACGTACACTTGCTTTTTGGAGCCCGATGCTGCCTTGCCCATGATGTACATGGACGATGCCGTGCGAGGAACATTGGAATTGATGGCTGCACCGAAAGATCAAATCAGGGTGCGAACCTCTTACAACTTGGCCGCCATGAGTTTCACGCCGCAAGAAGTAGCCGAGAGCATTCGAACAAAGCGTCCCGACTTCAAAATCACCTATGCCCCCGATCATCGTCAAGCCATTGCCGCAAGCTGGCCAGCCAGCATTTCCGATGACGCTGCGCGGGCCGATTGGGGATGGAAACCTGAAGTGCTTCTTCCCACCATGACGGAAATCATGTTGGACGCAATGGGCAAAGAAGTGGAGGAAGTGAACGGTTGACCCGCGCCTTTCGCGTGGGATGTCGTTTCTTTGCATTTGGAAAAGAAGCTCCGGAGAGCGGTGCAAATCGAAGAATTGGACATGGCGAATATCCCCCCTTTGTACATTCAAAACAGTTTCTCGCGAAAAAAGGAATTGTTTGAGCCGCTGAACTCACCCTATGTGGGCATGTATGTCTGCGGTCCGACGGTATACAGCAATGTGCACTTGGGCAACGTGCGTACTTTTTTGACTTTTGATGTGGTTTACCGCTACCTGACCTTCATCGGTTATCAGGTTCGTTACGTCAGAAACATCACCGACGTGGGGCATTTGACGGGCGATTCAGACGATGGTGAGGATAAAATCGGCAAAAAGGCAAGGCTCGAAAATTTGGAGCCCATGGAAATCGTCCAGAAATACACGAACGATTTTCACGATGTCATGCGGGTGTTCAATATGCAACCCCCTTCCATCGAGCCCAGCGCCACCGGTCACATCGTGGAGCAAATTGAGACCATCAAAGCCATTATCGAACGTGGGTATGCCTATGAATCCAACGGCAGCGTCTACTTCAACGTGCGCAAATACAACGAAACGTATCCCTACGGAACCCTGTCAGGCCGAAAGATTGATGACTTGTTGAACAACACCCGCGCCTTGGATGGGCAGGACGAAAAACAAGATCCGCTGGACTTCGCGTTATGGAAAAAAGCCGACGCTTCGCATTTGATGAAGTGGCCTTCTCCTTGGAGCGATGGCTTCCCCGGCTGGCACCTGGAGTGTTCTGTCATGAGCACCAAATACTTGGGCAACCAATTCGACATCCACGGCGGCGGAATGGATCTCAAATTCCCCCACCACGAATGCGAACTCGCACAAAACACGGGAGCCACTGGTGAGGAGCAATCCGTGCGGTATTGGATGCACGGCAACATGCTGACCGTCAACGGGCGAAAAATGGCCAAATCGGAAGGCAACGGTTTCACGCCTGAAGAACTGATCACGGGCAATCACGCCCTGCTCGAACGCGGATACTCGCCCATGACAGTGCGGTTTTTCATGCTGCAAGGACATTATGCGAGTACACTCGATTTTTCAAACGAAGCTTTGCAGGCGGCGGAAAAAGGATTGGAAAGGCTGATGAAGGCATTGGTCGCCCTCGACTCCCTACCTGCGACCGCTGTGCAAGATCATCCGGAAGCAGACATTCAAGGTCTTGAATCGCGTTGCATGGAAGCGATGGGCGATGATTTCAATACGCCGATTTTGATCAGCGTTCTATTCGATGCCGTAAAATTGGTCAACAATGTGGCGAGCGGGCGCATCGCGATCAGCGCGAGCCAAAAAGACGCGCTCGCCGCCTTGATGCGTGGATATGCCTTCAACGTTCTGGGGCTTCAACTTGAAACCACAATCGAATCCGGAGAGGGAGCCGAATCCGGTGCGTTATTGGATCTGTTGGTGGAATTGCGCGGCACGGCAAAAGCGAACAAGGATTGGAGCACGGCAGACTCCATTCGCGATGTCCTCAAATCGATGGGCATCAGTATCAAAGACAGCAAGGAAGGGAGCACATGGGAACGCGATTGACCGGTCGGTTGGGTCGAATGGCCTTGGCAACGTCTGCCTTGCTCATCACATTGCAAGGATGTGACAACGAAACTCCCCGTGCTTCGTCACGGCCTTCAGGCACACCGGAATCCGCTCGTGTGGTTGAACACAAAACTGCACCTGAATTCGACGCCGATTCAGCCTATGCCTACATTGCCCGCCAAGTTGAATTCGGCCCGCGAGTCCCAAATTCTCCTGCGCACGCGTCGTGCGGGGATTGGCTCGCTGCTGAACTCAATCGCCACGGGGCAGAGGTCATCATTAAGTCCGCGAGCGAGGTCGTCTACCACTCGATCCGCGAGGACCTCGAGAAGCTCGGCGTCGTCTTCACCGACATGGACACGGGTCTCCGAGAGTACCCGGAGATCG
>JBMSHA010000023.1:0-13392 GCA_049416245.1 Flavobacteriales bacterium
TCAAGAATCCCTTGTAGCACCAAAGAGTCCAATGTGGCACCAACCGGCTGAACATAGACCGCAACCAATAGGCCCATGGCAAGTACATTCCGAGTCAACTTTCGCATAATTGAGTTGTTTAAGTCGCGAATATGCACCGCCTCTTGGAATAAAACGCTGTTGAATCCCTGGAATTTAGACCGAGGTTATTCGCAAGTCAATCCGAAGACCGATAAGAAAGTCAACAAATCCGGTGTGGCTACCAGCCCATCTCCGTCCAAGTCACCTGGACATGCGTTGGTCTGCTGGATGATACAAGAACCATCATCTGTATTCGCTGCGGAGTCGTAATTTTCAGCGATTTCATAGAGGCAACCGAACACCACCAAGGTGGCACAAGAACCGTCGTCAACCTCAGCCATCATGTCGAATTCGACGTAAAAAGGATCCGTGCATCCGGAAGGCAATGCGCAAACAGGATAGACGCACGATGCGTCAAAGATGGTGGTGGTTCCGTCCGTGCAATCAACGGTGCCGTATGTCCAAGTACCCGCTTCTTTGAACGCCCAGGAATCCGTGTATTCCCAAGCTTCTCCTGTGCCATCCACATTGATGTCTCCAAAGGTTTCAATGACCAATCCGTTTTCGAACAATTCAATGGCATCATCCCCGTTGTGATCCGGCCAGCTTCCATTCTCCACAACGTGGTCAAAACTTCCAAAACAGGTGCTGAAGTAATTGGTCATCGCCGCCGCGTCGCGCACGATCAACAAGCTCTCACCGGCATTCAAGGACATGGCGGGAAAGGTGAATTCGATTCCATCGGTTCCGCCACCGTTGTTGGCTGTTCCGGCTCCGAAAACGCTCAAATCCGCGATGTCAGCGACGGCCACAACGTGAAGTGCCTTTCCGCTCGAACCCGCCTCAGGAACCGTGAAGTCAATGATGCCTTGAAGTGCCAAAGCGTTTGTTAATTCGCCGTTATCGAAAATGCATGACCCGTCGTCGACATTGGCGTCGGGGTCGTAATTCAATGCACCGCTATCGGTGCATCCACCGAATTCGCAGCAGTCATCGCAGCTGGTGTTGGCAGTGCTGTCGTAATTATCGGCTCCGTTATCCAAACAGCCGACCACCACGGCCTCGCAAGAACCGTCATCGACCGTAGCATTTGGATTGAAATTGAATGCTGTCGGATCGGTGCAGCCCGGAATATCCGCAGGCACTTCACAGAATGGGTAGAGGCAGCTGGCGTCAAAAATGGTCGTGGTCCCGTCTGTGCAATTAACCACGCCGTAAGTCCATGCACCATCTACTTTGTATGCCCAACTGTCGGTGTATTCCCAATCTTGACCTGAACCGTCCACGTTGATGTCTCCAAAGGTCTCGATCACCTCACCGTTGAAAAACAGCTCAATGGCATCATCCCCGTTTTGGCTGATGGCTCCACTGGCGTCTTCCAAGCTTATAGCAAACGCGTTATAGCAATCAGCGAGCAGGTAGGCTGACATGGCCGTGAGGCTTCTGGCCACGAGAATGTGGTCACCTGCGCTAGCACCTACCGCGGGAAATGTATACTCTTGGCCGTCGGTTCCGCCTCCATTGTTTGCCACTCCGATGCCGTAGGCACTTAAATCAGCGATGTCAGCGGCAGCCACAAGGTGAATAGCCTTGCCGTCAGAACCTCCTGAAGGAACGGTAAAATCAATGATGCCTTGCAAGGCGAGGTCATTCTGCGCAAATCCTGCGGAAGCGAAAAACCAACAAACGGCCATGGCCATGAGGTTTTTCGTGAAAGAGGTGGTCTGGAAAGAGGGCATTGATCTTTGTTTTGTGGTGTAATTTAACGAATTGAGCTAAATATTTCCCATTTCTGTCATAAAAATCCCGTTTTGTAAATTTCGAATAGCTTCAAACGTAATTTGGTCGCTTGATGAATCAGGTATCGAATAATTCTTCTCCTTGGGCGGGTTGGCTGTTGATGCTGATCGTTCTGTTCGCTCAATGCCGAGAGGGGGCAAACCCACCGATAACGAATCCGGATGGGTTTTCGTTGACCCGTGGCCAGGGCATGTTGGAGTGGTCTACCCCGGATGGCGCAACCACCGAGGTATTGGATGTGCATTACTATGTGCCCTTAAATGAGGACATTGAATCGATGCCAATTTTGTTTGTGTTCCATGGGGCCGAGCGCAATGCCGGAGCGTACATCAACGCGATGAAAGGGTTGGCAGAAACAGCAGGTTGCATATTGGTCGCGCCCAACTTTTCAGAAACGGATTACCCCGGAAGCACAGGATATCAGCAAGGGAATTTGATTGCCGGAGCGAGCGTTCGTCCAGAAGAGGAGTGGTTGTTCCATTTGATTGACCCCCTTTTTGATGAGGTCCTCGTGCGCTTGGGTGTTTTGAAACCGACGTACGATGTTTGGGGTCATTCCGGAGGCGGGCAGTTTGTACACCGGTTCATGCTTTTGGCCAATGAACCCCGGGTGAGGATGGCCGTGGCAGCGAATGCAGGTTGGTATACCTTGCCGGAAGATGCCAGTGAATTCCCCTACGGATTGGGCGGAATTCCGAGGAGTCAGTCCGATTTGGGCGGGGCGTTCAGCAAACCGTTGGTCATTCATTTAGGCACCTTGGACAATGCGTTTATGGACACGCCTTGGACCGGGGCATTTGCCCAGGGCGATAACCGATTTGATCGCGGACATTATTTTTTCAATAAAGTTCAATCCATTGCTTTGGAAGAAGGACTAAATTGCCAGTGGACGCTGGAAGAGGTTGAAGGCGTCGGGCATAATTATTTGGAAATGGCTTCGGCTGCAATTGATCTACTTTATCCATGAAAACAGCTCGGAATTTTTCGGAAGGCCTTGGAACGAAACGCCTGTTGAGTTGCGTTTTGTCCGCCTTGGGTGTTTCGGTTTTGATGCTCGTCGGATGCGCCAAAACGGATGATGTTGACATCGAGATTCCGGCGGATCCGAATGAAGGGTATACGTTTCAAATTCCAGATCGGGCGTTTGGAGAGTACATGGTCTACCTCGGTGTGCCGGGGGTACAACAGCGTGTGGACACGCTGGATACGGGTGTTTTGCAAACCAATTTCTACTTGAATCCGGAATTGGTAGTCGGTGTCAATTCATTGAGCTTGTCGAAAACCAGTGCCAACGTATCGGCTCTGGAGGCAGCAGGATTAGCAACCGCAGGTCAGAAGATTACCGATCTGAGCGGTGTGGAATTTTTCAGCGGCTTGGACACGCTGGTGCTGACTTCGAATGATTTAACGGAATTGGATTTGAGCGGCAATCCGACACTTGTTGAATTGAGCATGAACTTTTGCAAGGTTGAAGCCCTTGATTTGACCCCTTGTCCTCAATTGCAAAAACTGCGTTTCCGGGGCAGTTCCCAAGCCGCTGCGTTGTTGTCGGAATTGGATCTTTCCAATAACCTTGCGCTCCGCCATTTGCACCTGCGAAGCCATGCGTTCGTGAACATCGATTTGTCGTCGAATACCCAATTGATCGAAGAGATTGACTTATCGGATAATCCCGGTCCCGACGGCAACTTAGGAACCGCGGACATTGCCATACCCGCTGTGATTTACGATCAGGTGGCAGCTGCAGGAGGGGTGCTGATGGGGGTGATTCCTGAATAATGCTGTGGGCTGGACTCATTTCTGCTGCGGTAGCAACAAGCGTTGCCGGATACTTTTTGATTAAAGGAAAACAGCCGCAGTTGGTTTTGTTGGCGGCTGGATTGGTTCTCTTATCCACAGCTTGGTTGCTAGGTCAGCCGATTGTCCTCAAATCGCCAACGGGTTGGCCGGGTTTTGATATGTTTGAGAAGATCACGCTATCCATGCGTTCCAAACTCGGCGGCATCGGGACGATGATCATGGTCATCGCGGGATTTGTGGCGTACATGGACCACATGGGAGCCACACGGTCTTTGGTGGAGGCGGCGGTGAAGCCGATTGCATTTTTGAAAAAGACACCCAACCTTGCTGCGGTTTTGGTGTTGCCCTTGGGTCAAGTGTTGTCTTTGTGCGTGCCAAGTGCGGCGGGACTGGGTTTGTTGATGATTGCATCGGTGCACCCGATTTTGATGCGTATCGGTGTTTCCAAATTGGCCTCGGTTTCCATCATTGTGTTGTGCACATGCTTCGATATGGGCCCTGCCAGTGCAAATACGGCCCGGGCATCGGAGCTGCTGGGCATGGATAATGTGACTTATTTTTTGGGGCATCAAGCGCCGTTTGCCGGTATTTTCACCCTGGTCATCATGGCCGTCGTTTACCTGCAGTTGCGGCGATTTGAAACCCAAGGAAATGCGAAGGAAGACGGGATGGTCACCGAAGCCCAAGTGGCTGTTCCTGCGTATTATGCGTTGTTGCCCATCTTGCCTTTGATTCTCCTCATGGTGTTCAGTGCCTTCTTTCAGACAGGGGCAAATCCGGTCGTGTTGGACACTTCCACCGCCATGTTGGTTTCTCTGGCGGTAGCGATGTTGACCCATGCCCTTTCCGGAGCGGGGTTTCGCGAGGTGGAGGCCGGACTCAAGGCCTGCTGGAATGGAATGGGGCAGGCGTTCAGTCGAGTTGTGACGTTGATCATCGCTGCGGATTTGTTTGCTCAAGGCTTGATTCAGTTGGGCCTCATTGAGGGATTGGTGCAGTTTTCAAACGGATTGGGTTGGGGGGCGGTCGGGGTGCTGTTGGTTTTCGTGCTGTTGATTTTTTTCGCCTCCATTCTCATGGGAAGTGGAAATGCGACGTTTTTCGCGTTTGCTCCGCTTGTCTCACGCGTTGCCGAGACCATGGGGATTTCAGGAATTCGTTTGCTGCTTCCCATGCAGTTGGCATCGAGCATGGGACGCGCGGCGTCGCCCATCTCCGGGGTTGTCATCGCGACAGCGGGCATCGCTGACGTGGACCCGCTTCACGTGGCCAAACGAAACCTATTGCCACTGGCTGTGGCGCTTGCAATGATGCTCATTACTGAATCATGGATACTGCTATGAAATTGTTCCAAAATGCAGAAGTGTTTGCACCCGAATCCATCGGTCGCGCCGATGTACTCGTGGCTGCAGGCCAAGTGGTCGCGCTTCAACCCCGTTCCGAGGGCCCCCTTGAAATTCAAGGCATCCCGGATCTCGAGGTCATTGATGCATCGGACCGGCGCTTGACTCCGGGTTTTATAGATCAACACATCCACATCACCGGTGCGGGTGGAAAATACGGCTACGGCTCGATGACGCCGGAGGTGCACGTCACGGATTTGGTGCGATGCGGCACCACGACGGTGGTGGGGTTGTTGGGGACCGATGGCACCGCGAGGAGCCTGAATTCGCTCTACGCGAAATGTGCGAGTTTGGAAGATGAAGGCTTATCCGCTTGGATGTTGACCAGTTATTTTGGGTTGCCGCCCAAGACCATCACCGGCAGCACACACGATGATTTGTTGTTCGTGGATCGCGTAGTCGGTTGCAAGGTTGCGCTTGCCGACGTCAGGTCTTCGTATCCAACAGCACATCAATTGTTGGCCCTGCTGCGGGAAATTCAGGTGGGAGGAATGATTTCGGGCAAAGGAGGGGTGCTCCACATACACCTTGGGGCCTTGCCTGAAGGCATGGACATGTTGTTCGAATTGGTAGAGCAATACCACGTCGACATTCGTCGCTTATCTCCTACGCATGTTGGCCGGACCGAACACCTGTTCGAGCAGGCCAAACGTTTCGCGGAACTTGGCGGAATGGTCGACCTCTCCACCGGAGGCACACAGTTCACAGAGCCGTGGAAAGCCGTTGCGCAGGCTTATGAGGAAGGGGTCAACTTGAATCGCTTCACCTTGAGCAGCGACGGCAACGCCGGCATCGGGATTTTGAATGCCCAAGGCGAATTAACGGGCTATAAGAAGGCTCCGATCGATTTGAATTTGTGGAATGTCCAGCAATTGCTCCGGGAAACCCAAGTGCCGGCAGAACTTTGCATCGGTTTGTTGACTTCCGGTCCGGCGAGAACCATGGGGTTGAAGCGAAAGGGACGCGTCGCTGTGGGCATGGATGCCGATTTCTGCCTGTTCGACGACCGCTGGGATTTGCAAGATGTGGTCAGTCGAGGGCGGTTTATGATGCGCGGCGGTTCACTCACCACGACGGGTAACTTTGCCAAAGGCACTTGATCGTTGATGCCCCGCCTTTAGAACAGGATTTGGGCTTGCACTGTGCTCGTCCAACCGTTTTGGGCAGGCGCATCAGGGTAGTTTAGGTAATCCAACCCCGCTTGGAGTTTCAAGCCTTGGCCGTTTACATGCCAGGTTACACAGGTTCCCAACGCATCCACCACTTGCAGAATTGATGCCTCATTGGTCGTTGCGAATTCGGGGAAGGTTTGTCCGAAACGGGCATCGATTTGCCAACCGTTTTCGAGGAGGTATCCCGCTTGGACATTGTAGGCATTGCCGAGCACCAGGTAGGTGCTGATTTCCGTTGGCAACAAAAGGGTTCCGAGGGATGCGCTGGTCAGCGATCCTTGAAGATTGTATGCGGCGGCATTTACGTATTCTGCCATCACCGATGCGCCCTTCCATTTGACCAATACGTCTACGGAGTTTTTGAGGTAATTCGGCAGTTGGGGCGTTCCGTCGGCTCCGTACAGGAACCAGGCGCCGTGGCTTTCGCCAACCGGCCCAGAGGCACCCATGTTGTAGTTGGTGGCAATGCCCAAAATCGCTTTGACGGACGCGTTGCGTTCAAAATCAGAGGCGCTCGTCGCATCGAATGCCCCGAAGGGCATGACGTCCAATCTTCCGCCCACTTTCAATCCGCCGAGGTCCACATCATTCGATAACGCGCCGAAACTGTTGATGCCGTCTCCAGAAGTCACGGCGATCGTTGGGCGCAACGAGAATCCCGCCTCCTGGCCGACCAAATAGCTTGCCGATAGACCCCATTCACGGCCGGTTTCCACAAATGTTCTGCTCAGGAAAGAACGTTGGGGCATGGCGAGGTGGCCTTCATAGAATTGCATCTCCCTGTTGTTTGTCGGATTTTGGAATTGTCCGACCCGAATCTGCCACCGGTTTCCGGGCAAATAATCGATGTAGGCATCCAGCAAAGGCGAGGCTGCGACAAAATTGGCCCGCACGACGTAGGCGATTTTTCGCTCAAGGTCCTCCGCCTTGAAGGTCAAGTAGGAACGGCGAATGAAGGTGCCCAGTTGCCCGGTCGTGTCCACATCCAGTTTCGAGACCGCCAAACCGGGTTGTGCCAACCCGGTCATGCTGAATGAAAACTGTTCCGAAGGGAAAAGGACCTCGAGTCCGTTACCGTTTCTCAACGACGCTGAGACGGCGGAACGGCTTTCGGCAAATTCATCATCGTCTTGAGCGGCGACCGTTCCGATGCCGAAGCACACCAAGGCAGCGGTCAATGTCCAAAGGTTCAAGTGTAATTTCATGGGAAAGGGGAGTAGGGTCGCGGAACGCGAAAAATGGGAATGGAGCCGTCTTCGGACGGTTCGATGATGCGGAATCGAACGAAGCCGTTGTCAGCTTCAGGTTCCAGCAATTCTTTGGTGAGATGGAAGCGGGGCTGATCGGCGGAAATAAGGAAAGATCCTGCGGGGGCTTGGAATGGCACTTCTTGCGTGGTCGTTTTGACAATCCGCTCGTAAAAGCCTTCAAACTCCTCTGGGCTCAATCGATTCGATTGGATGGAATAGGCCTCAACGGTTAAATCCATTGGAATGTCCAGTTGCTCAACATGCAGTCCCAGGATGCTCAGTTTTTCTGCGGCTTTTGCTTCCGATGGCAGCAACACATAAGCAACTGGGAATGACCGGGTTGCCGACGGAGTCTGGTTGTTGCTGTCGACACAACGTTCACGGAATTCAACGATGGTTTCACTTTGCAAATCCAAGAGTTCAATTTCACAAAGGGCACTCGCCCGCTCCGAATCGATGACGACGGGTGACCGGTCGTTCTGACCGGCTTTGCGGGCAGCCCGGATCTCATCCGGGTGTGTGGAACAGGATTCCAGGAAGCTTCGGCACAAGAGCATGGCGGTTTCTACGCGGCGCTCAAACCCTTTTCTCCCCAGTCCCACGCCACGGATTTCCATGAGGACGGACAAACTTGAAGCCAGGCCGAATGACGTGACAGTTGATCGAGGGCTCGTGCCACCTGATCGAAACTGCCGTTCCCCGCGAATGACAATGGGGCGGAAGTAATTCGCGTATTTCCGTCCGGAACGATCCATGGCCGCACGTGCGGGATTCACCAAAATCTGCTCTGATGCTCGGCGAATCGGTTCGGGAACGTTGAGGTTTCCCGTGTACATGAACATGACGTCAAACGGTGAAGTCACCCCGAATTGTCCCATCTGAACGTAATCGGCGCGATACGGCCGGTATTCATGCAGGTCAATCACGACATCCGCATCGAATGCATTGTAGTATTGTTTCAATGCGATCATTTCGATGTTTTCCACCTTTGACTGATCTCGGTTTAAATCCCGGTTGTTCGCCGCATTGCGCAGTTGCCGATCCATTCCATCCGGGTTGAGCATGGGCACAATGCGCAGTTCGACCCCTTGAATCAAATGCATCCAATCCCCGCCGTCTCCGAGATGCTGAATCATGGCCAAAAGTCCCTCCGTACCGGCCGGCTCATTTCCGTGAATTCCGCCGATCATCAAAACGCGGAGCCGTTCCGCTGAAGTTGCTTCACCTTGAATTCGCAACGCTATGATGGGGGTGCCGTTTCCTGATCGTCCGATGGTGTCTCGCATCCAACCCGCTTCAGGTCGTGCCACATCGTCTAAGAACGCTAGCATCGATTGGCTCGTGGTGAAGCCGCGCTTGCTCTCAAAAGCGGGAGTGGTGAACACCGTGTCCGGATCCGGAAAGTAGGTCTCCCGGATTCGGCTCGGGTCCTGGCCGAAACCCCATGCACTGACCCAGGCAAACGCCATCAGTAAGCTGTAACGAATGCGCATGGGCGTCATATGGCAAATTGGGTGAGGATTCGAAAAGTCCACTCCGTGCCGTCAAACGGGTCGCGCGCAACGGTGATGGCAGAAGGCTCGGCCACGGTTCGCATGATGCACGCTTGTACCTTCGTTCCAAAATCTCGGCCGAAGTACTTGGATACGCCCAACTCCTGGTAAGCATTTCGGGCGTAAAACGTCGGATTGTTCAGGAATGAGGCATCCGCTGGATTGAGCTTGGTGTAGCGCCCATCGATGGACCACAAACTCGGAAGCACATATCCGGCTTGAATGTTCCAGGCCGAACCGATCATCATCCTTCCCCGAACATATTGATCCACCCCACCATCGAACGTCGTGCTGATGGAACCGTCGTTTCGAACGCGTTGGGTGATTTCATCATACGGTACGCGGGCGTCGGCCAAGACAAATTCGCTGATCAAGGTGAATCCGCGAAATTTGAACATCGCGTCCATGCCGATTTTGAAATAATCGGGCAGCACCTCTTCAAACTGGTTGTTGAGGTAGAGAATCTCCCCGCTGCCACGACCGCGTCTGCTGCTGATGCCGTTGTTGTAACTGCCGTATGCAGCGAGCAGCACTTTCGGTTGCACCTCCCGAACCAAATCTACTTGCCGGAATTGGCCAAAAGACCGAAACAAACCCAGCGGCAACCACTCGAGCCGGGCTTCGTATTTGAGCCCCCCGTGGTTCTGTACCAGTGGGCTGGATCCATCGCCGGTGACGACTGACGCGCCCATGCGAAGCCAACCCGGTCCTCCGGTCGAAACCCGTCCCTCGGCAAAAAGACCGAATTCACGGATGGTGCCGAATGCCGAAGTCAATCGGCTGCGTTCAACGAGTTGCATGGTATGCGAGCCCATGCGCATTTCAAGGTTGTCGCTGAGCGAACTGCGTTGGCCAAATGTGAGGGTGAATCGGTTGGAGGGTTGATAGGCGCACCACGCATCCATCAACATGCCGGAAACATCGTCCCCGTCTCCGTCGGGAGAGGTGAGTTCGTATTGAACGCGGTACCGAAACTTTGACGAAGTTGATCGACCGGCAAACCTCAATCGCATGCGCCGCGCTCGGAATCGCGAAGTCCACTCATCGGTTCCTGCAAAGTGTCGAATTTCTCCGGTGTATTGCGCGAGTCCGCGGAACTGCAGGGTGTAACCCTCCGGTCGGTTATTGAATGAAATGCCTTCGCCTCGGTTGTAACTATCAAGTACGTTGGTGGCGTCGGATTGCCCGGAAGCCTCTTGAGCGAAGGCCCACAAAAACAACAAGCCGAGAAAAAGAACAGGAGTGTTTCGCATCATTTGCATCATTCTCGAACGCTTTGCATCATTCGACTTGAACGAGCACAAAATAGGTCATTCGCGCCATTTGATGTTGCATCCAATGGAGGGAATTTGGTCAAGCGATGAAACGGCTTCACCCGCAAGTAAAGTTTCACAAACACGACGGATATCTTCACCGGTGATGGGCACGTCGTTGCCCGGCCTCGAACCGTCGAATTGACCACGATACACGCAGCGGCGATTGGCATCAAAAACACTGAAATCGGGCGTGCACGCCGCATCGTATGCACGGGCTACTTCTTGGGTTTCATCATACAAGTATGGGAAGCTGAAATCCTTTTCTTCGGCCAACTGCTTCATGAGCGGTACATCATCCTGGGGGTAATTGATCACGTCATTGCTGGAAATGGCAACCACTTGGACTCCGCGTGCCTCATATTCTCGGGCAAAGTCCACAAAAGCGTCCAATAGGTGGATCACAAAGGGGCAATGGTTGCACATGAAAACCACCACCGTAGGGCCGTTTGCAAAAAGGTCTTCGCTGCTCAAAAGCCGGCCGGTCCGAGCATCGGGCAATTCAAATTCGGGGGCGAGAAATCCCAATGGAATGGAGGTCGTTGGAGTGCGTGCCATGGGTAAGGAGGGTCGGGGTATTTTTGCATCACAAACTTCGACCATCATGCAAGAATTCCAATACGCAGTGTTGTACGTGTTTCAGGTGAAGCCGAACCGACAGGAAGATTTTGAGGAGGCTTGGCAAGCAGTCACGGAGGAAATTCGAAAGGAAAACGGCAGCGGTGGATCGAGGTTGTACAAAGCTTCCGACACGACGTATTGGGCGCATGCGTTGTGGCCGAGCCGGGAGGCATTGTTGGGAGCGAGTCTTCCCGTTCAAGCCGCAAATGCCCGGGAGGTCATGGTCGATGCCTGTGAATCAATTGAATCC
Source organism: Flavobacteriales bacterium (assembly GCA_049416245.1). Taxonomy (GTDB): domain Bacteria; phylum Bacteroidota; class Bacteroidia; order Flavobacteriales_D; family Sanyastnellaceae; genus UA16. The sequence goes on from JBMSHA010000023.1 coordinate 11,223, forward strand.
ATGGGCGAGGGGACGTTGGTGAGCGATCTCTGGGGGGCAAGCTGAGGTCTTCGGCTTGGCCGGAGCTTGGCCTTGTGACGAAAGCCTGACATTTTAGCGCCTCATGCGGAGAGGGCGCGGGATAATTTTGCCGCGTGAAAAGTCCAGCGCACATCATCGCCTTGTTTTTCGTCGCATCAACCCCGCTTTGGGGACAAGATGCTGATGAGATGGCAGCGTTTGATGATTCGCTTTGGACGGCACTTGAAACGCGCATCAATTCACTGGAGGTAGCGGAAGTTCATGCCTCTCCACTCAATCCATCGCGGCCGAAAATGAAGCCGTCATAGGTATTGCTAGCTGCAGCCCTTGACCAAATTCCCGCCACGTCGCGCATCGAAGCGTTGCAAGCGTTGCCCGGGGTGGACATGGTGTCGAACGGTGCAGGAACCCTGCGTCCGGTGATTCGAGGCTTGTCTGGATTGCGCATTGCGACCCTCTTCAACGGCGCCCGAATTGAAAGCCAAGCTTGGGGCGAGTACCATGGGATTTACCTGCCAGAGGAAGGCATTCAAGCCGTGGAGGTCATCCGCGGACCTGCGACTTTGGCTTACGGTTCGGACGCATACGGCGGGGTACTCAATTTCATTCCGAAGGCGCCATTGAGTGAGCAGGGCCGGGAGAATCGAATCAGCTTGAGCGGGTTTTCGGCCACCCAAGGATGGCAAGTTTCGGGTGCGACCGAGAAGCGCAGCAAAACGACCTTTCATTCGTTTCGAGGAGGCTTCAAGCGGCACGGCGATTACGCGTTGCCCAATGGTTCGAAGGTCGATAACTCCGCGTACCAACAATTCTTCGGTCAAGGCAGCTTTGGCTACATCCGCCCGTGGGGCGTCATCGAAGGAGCATATTCTTCCGCCTACAACACCGCCGGCTTGATCGGGTACGATGGCTATCAACAAACCGGCGACCACCTGGTGACCACCTCGATGCGCTTCGGCTTGGGCGATTGGCAGATTACACCGCGCGTCTCATACCAGCTGAATCACCGCAAGGAATTCGATCGCTCGCGCGAACAGCAACCGGGTGAAGGAGCTTTGGAATTACTGGCATTGGATATCAGCTTGCGCACCTTGAGATGGGAAACCATCGCGCACCGGGAACGGCCCAACGGGTGGAGCACGACGCTGGGCCTTCAAGGATTCGAGGCAGACAGCCGATTTGATGACGACGGCACGGTGGAATTGGTGTTCACCCCCCTCATTCCCAATGCCTCGGCTAACGAAAGCAGTGCGTTTGCGGTATTCGACCGCGACTTGGGGCGCAGCGGATTCCAAGTGTCGGGGCGCAGCGATCGCCGCGTCACGCAGGCGGCATCCTCGCGCACGGATTGGTTGAACAGCATGGCGGCAGGAGCGCATTGGGATTTGAGTAAATCGACGCGCTTGCGGACCCATGTCGCTCGCAACGAACGCGCGCCCGGCATGGCCGAGCTCTACAGCCAAGGCATTCACTACTGCGCCTTCCGGTTCGAGCAAGGGAATGCCGGCTTGAGCAAGGAGCGGAGCTTCAATGTTGAATCAAGTGTGGAGTGGAATCCCGTTTGGGGCCGCTTCGAATTCGCACTCTACCAAAACACCATCGCGAATTACGTTTACATCCGACCTTCTGGCCTCGAGTCGGACGGTTGGCAGGTGTATGCTTGGGAAGCGACGGATGCCCAGTTCAACGGGGGAGAGGCGTCTGTCCAGGTGCAACCGGCGCATTGGAAGCACCTACACGCCGACGCAGTTTTTTCATTGGTCGATGCCCGAGACCGCCACGGAAACGCGTTGCCTTTGATTCCACCTGCCACTTTTCGCAGCACGCTCGGTTGGGCCCGGGGTTCGAAAGGACGCCTTCATGACATGTTTGCCAATGTCGTTTGGAACTACAACCGGGATGCGTCGCTGCTGCACTTGGCTGCAGGTGGAGCGTTGAGCGATGCGCTGGAATTGAATGTGACGGTTCAAAACGTGCTGAACGCGGAATTCATTCCCACCATGAGCATGCTGCGGGAGCTCAACATCGCCGAGCCCGGGCGCAACGTGCGGATGCAGCTGGTGTGGAAATTCTGAGGAATTAGATGAAGGTCAAGAAGAGCAAGATATCCTGCACGCTGACCACGCCATCGCCGTTGAGGTCGCCTTGG
>JBMSHA010000024.1:0-12982 GCA_049416245.1 Flavobacteriales bacterium
TCGAAACCATCGAACTTGAGGCCAGCGAAATCCCGACGGTGGACGCCGATAATCACGTTGGATTGAAGCTCGCGGACGCGGCATTCGCAGACCTTCGAACGCACAAATACAATGAATGGACGCTGATGATGCCGTTTTTGAATGGGAAGCAATTGGCGGTAGAACTGGAATCCTTCCTGCCGTTTTCCGATGCATTCCTCATCGGTCGCACGCAGGAAGGCGGAAAGTTTCAAGAAGAGGTGTACCGACCGAAACTCCTGTCCTATCGCATCGTTTCTCCGGGCATGCGCGGAACGTTGGTGATTATGGAGGAATTCGTGATGGGCACGCTGCAATGGAAAGGCAGACAGTATGACATCAGCGCCTTGCGCAACGGCGTAGACGGCAAGCACGTGCTCTTTCTGTTGGCCGACGCCGCCGAACCGATGGAATTCGAGTGCGGTGTGGACGAATACGGTCCCCGCCGCGAGGTGATGCCCATGGGATTGCAGCAACAGCCCTCCAGCACTTCGCAGGTCACTGACTGCGTGGAGGTGGCAATCGACATCGACTACCATACCTACGGCACCTTCGGCAACGATTGCTACCCCGCAGTCGAATGGGCCTTGGCCATCATGGCCGGTGTCAATACGATCTATACGAACGACCTTGATGCGCTCATCAACATCCAAGCTTCGTACATCCACGTGTGGGAAACCACGGATCCGTATGCGGCCTTTGTCAATGACTCCGGCAACATGCTTGACAGCTTTCGGCTTGAATGGTTGTCCAATTCGAATTTCACCGGCATCCAACGCGACATCATGCATTTGTTGACCCGCAGGCAGAACACCGGAACGGGAGGCATCGCCTACCTGGACGTGGTGTGTTTTCCAACCTATGCAGCAGGCTTCAGCTCCTACCTCGAATCCGGCAACAGCTACAACCTCAACAATTACAGTTGGAACCTCAACGTGGTCGGGCACGAGTTGGGCCACAATTTCGGCTCCAACCACACCCACTGGTGCGGCTGGTCGACAGGACCCATTGACGATTGTTATGAGGCTGAAGGCAGCTGCACAAACAACCCTCAACCCCAGGTCGGAACGATGATGAGCTATTGCCACGCCGTGGCGGGCGGTTCGGTCAACCTCGAGTTCCATCCGACCGTCATCGCGGAAGCCTTCCTCCCAACCATCAATTCCGACGGCAGTTGCTTCAACACGTGCGTGGAAATGACCACCAGTTGCGACTACTTCGGGTGCACCGATGCGACGGCATGCAACTACGACCCGAATGCCATTGAGAACGACGGCACCTGCGCCTACACGGAGGACGCTTGTGGCGTTTGCGGCGGAGACGATTCGTCGTGCTCGGGTTGCACCAATGCCAATGCATGCAACTTCGATCCGTCTGCCACCATCGACGACGGATCGTGCTTCTTTCCGCCGGCCGGTAGCTCATGCGACTGCACCTATGCCGCATCCTTCGATGTGAATTTGAGCGCAGGAGAAACCGCCAGCGAGACCATCGAAGCCGCGGGCTATGTCACCGGATTTTCCGCCGTGCTCGTATTCCAAGACTTGCCCCCAGACCAATCTTGGGCCAACGAAATGATGGTCGGCCTCACCGCTCCCGACGGCACCTGCCTCCAATACGGCGGCTACAATTTGACGCTGGGTTGCCCCAGCGCAGGTTTGTGGCCCAGCGGCTGGAACACCAGCGCAGCGGGCACCTACACGGCAACGGCGACCTTTGCCGAACCGATTCAAGGCGCCGGCGATTGGACCATCACGATCATGAACTCATGGGCTTCTTCCAACGGTGCCTCCTACGAAACGACCCTGACCTTCGACGGCTTGTGCGAGGGGCCGTTGAGCGTTCCCGGTTGCACCGATGCGGGAGCCTGTAACTACGACGCCACGGCTACGGCCGACGACGGTTCGTGTGAGTACACCACGTGCGCAGGTTGCACCGACAACACGGCATGCAATTACGATCCTGCGGCAACGCTCGACGATGGCACGTGTGACACGGTTTCTTGTTACGGCTGCACCAACTCAGAGGCCTGCAACTACGACGCCACGGCCACGGCCGACGACGGTTCGTGTGAGTACGAAAGCTGCGCATGCCCGGGAGATTTGGACGGTGATGGCCAAGTCGCCGTCACGGACGTTCTGCTCTTCTTGAGTGATTTCGGATGCGTCGACGCACCGTGCGTAGGCGATGCCAATGGCGACGGAAACACGAATGTCGAGGACTTGCTGTTGATGCTGTCGACGTTTGGTGCCATCTGTGAATAGGCGAAGTCAGTAGCGCTTCAGCGGCGCTAAAACCGGAATTCAATCGCACAAAAAAACCGCACCTGTTGGTGCGGCTTGTGCGGTTATTCGGTATCCAAAAAACTAACCCTTACTTCATGGAAACTCACAACCAACTACACTAACCCCAACGAGTCTAAGATTGTTTCGGGACACCTGAAAAAAATATTCATTCCGGTGGAAGACTGCGGATTCTCCTAAATTGCGAGCACATTCCGAATCACCATGAATCGCTTCCTCTCCCTATTGGCTTGCGCAGCCATATTCAGTGCTTGTGATTATTGCGAAACCAAAGGCACCGTAACCTTCGATAACACCGAACGTCTCTGGTGCAACTGCGAAGTCACCTGGCCAAACGGCGAAGAATATGTCATCGAAGCCGGCCAAAGCCGCACCTACGAGTTCATCCGAGGCACGTACGAATTCGATGCGTATTGCGGAAACGACGCATGGGGCAACACCCTGTGCGGATTGGAAGAAGGCATCATCTCACGCACATTCACCATCGATTGCGAGGACGAGCACGTGATGAATTTGAACTTTTGATAGATTGAAATTTCGGCTCTGGAGACAAAGCGCTTCATCATCATTCAAACATTTGAACAATTATTAAATTGTTTGTATGTTTGCGCTGTGAAAGTCACCACAAACACCCCCACTCAAGCGCAATTGGAGCGTGCGGCCAAGGTTCTCAAAACCATCGCCCACCCCGTCAAGCTGGAGATTTTATCCATTCTCGCGGAAGAAGAACCCATGGATGTGAGTAGCCTGTGTGCCCATGTGGGCATGGGATGTCAGATCTCGATGATGTCACATCACTTGGCCAAAATGAAGGACAATGGCGTGTTGCTTTCCGAAAAACAAGGCAAGCAAGTGTTCTATCGCATTGCCAACCGCAACCTGCTCAACCTGTTCAACTGCATTGAAAATTGCGACGAGGCCTAACGCATCATGGAAATCATTGGTTACCTCATGGCCGTGGTCATCGGCATCTCACTCGGACTCATCGGAGGCGGCGGATCGATATTGGCCGTCCCCGTGCTCGCTTACTTGTTCGCATTGGATGAAAAGGTCGCAACGGCATATTCGCTTTTCGTGGTGGGCGCTGCGGCGTTGGTAGGCGGGCTTCGCCAAAACCGAAATCAAAACGTCGATTGGCGAACGGCAATCGTATTCGGAATTCCGGCCATTGTCGGCGTTTGGTTGGTGCGGCATTACGTCGTCCCTGCCTTACCAGACGTCCTCTTCACGGCGGGCGATTTCGAATTCACGCGGCGGATGGGCATGTTCGGCCTTTTTTCGATCCTGATGATCTGGGCGGCAGCGTCCATGCTTTCGAACAAAGAGCGCAAAGGCGGCACCGGGGAAGTCGCCTACAACTATCCGCTCATCTTGGCGGAGGGATTGATTGTCGGTGGGGTCACCGGTTTTGTAGGTGCAGGCGGCGGATTTTTAATCATACCCGCCCTCGTGATCTTGGCCAACCTCGAGATTAAAAAAGCCATCGGCACTTCGTTGATGATCATCGCGTTGAAATCGTTGCTGGGATTTTTCCTAGGCGACGCATTGACCACCACCATCCATTGGCCCTTCTTGCTGCAATTCACAGCGCTGGCCGTTGCTGGCATCTTTGCCGGCGTTTACCTCGGCAATTTCATCGATGGTAAAAAACTCAAAAAAGGTTTCGGTTATTTCATCATTCTCATGGCCGGATTCATCTTTACCATGGAATTTCTCATTCAAGGCTAATTCACACGACACAATACCCAATCGATCATGAAAATCGAACAAATCTACACGGGCTGCTTGGCTCAGGGCGCCTACTACATCCATAGCAATGGCGAAGGCGTCATCATCGATCCGCTGCGCGAAGTCTCCTCGTACATCGAGCGAGCCGAGGAAGACGGTGTCAAAATCAAGTACGTGTTGGAAACGCACTTCCATGCGGATTTTGTGAGCGGCCACGTCACGCTTGCCGAAAAGACCGGAGCCACCATCGTTTACGGACCCAATGCCAACCCTTCGTTTGAAGCGCACATCGCTACAGACGGAGAAGAACTCCGCGTCGGCGACGTCACGATCAAGGTGCTTCACACGCCCGGCCACACCATGGAAAGCACCACGTATTTGTTGCGCGATGAAAGTGGCAAAGACATCGCCATCTTCACGGGGGATACGCTCTTCCTCGGTGACGTCGGACGACCCGATTTGGCGCAAAAGGCTGCGACCATGACCCAAGAAGAGTTGGCCGGTATTTCTTTCGACAGCTTGCGCACGAAAATCATGCCCCTTGCAGACGATGTCATCGTATATCCCGGACACGGCGCCGGTTCCGCTTGCGGCAAAAACATGATGAAAGAAACGGTCGACACGCTCGGCAACCAGAAAGCCATGAACTATGCGTTGCGCGCCGACATGACACGCGACGAATTCATCGCCGAGGTAACCGACGGCCTGCTGCCGCCTCCCGGCTACTTCCCGCTCAATGTCAAAATGAACAAGGAAGGTTACCGCGACATCGACGAGGTGTTGGACCGGGGGTTGCGCGCACTCTCCCCTGCAGCCTTTGAAGCCGTGGCAAATGAAACGGAGGCCCTCATGCTCGATGTCCGTTCGCCGCAAGAGTTCGCCGCAGCCCACATCCCCAACAGCATCTTCATCGGCATCGACGGCAACTTCGCTCCTTGGGTGGGCGAATTGGTCGTCGACGTCAACACCAACATCATCCTGATCGCGCCCGCCGGCCGAGAGGAGGAAGTGGTGACGCGTTTGTCGCGCGTCGGCTTCGACAACACGTTTGGCTATTTGGAGGGCGGCATCGACGCTTGGAAGGCGGCCGGCAAGGAAGTGGATACCGTGCATTCGGTTCCCGCATCGGAGCTCGCTGCTTCGTATGCCGACTTCTCCGACCGAATCTTCGACGTGCGAAAGCCGGGCGAATACCTGAGCGAGCACATCGAAAACGCACACCACACGCCGTTGAGCTCGTTGAACGATCACCTGGCCGAATTCCCTCAGGATGGAGCGTTTTACGTGCATTGCGCGGGCGGCTACCGCTCCATGATTGCGTCCAGCATCTTGAAGTCACGCGGCATCCACAACATCATCGATGTGCAAGGCGGTTGGGGCGCTATCAAAGAAACGAGTTTGCCCAAAACGGACTACGTCTGCCCATCGACGCTCTGATGCAGAGCGACACCGCCTATGGTGAGCTGCAGGCGAATCGCTTGCAAAGCAACATCGAGGCTGCTTTGGTCGATGCCGGGCAGGTGCGAGAACGACTGGCTCGGGTGCTCAATGGCGGGTGTAAGGTATTGGTATTCCACCGCCGGGATGCGCAATCGAATCCACGCCAGCATGGCGTTGAGTTCACACTGAAAGTCAGCGATGAGAAGGCTTTCTGGAAGCCGACCTGAAGCCGCTTGAGAGAGCACATACACCACGTGAGGCAGCGTAACAAAAGGCCGCACTTGATTGCCGCTGCCATAAAGCGAAATTCGACCACCGGTCAGTGCCTCAAAGGCAAACCGATGCACCAACGTATCAAACCGGCACGTGCGGTTGTACCCAAAAATGTGGGCAGCCCGGAAGATATTCAGTTGGATGCCCGAATCCGCTGCATAACCTTCCAAGTACTGTTCGCCCTTTCGCTTCGAGAGGGCGTAGCCGTTTTGAGGGTTCGGCGCATCCGCCGGATCGATGCCCTTCCGAAAGCCATATACGGCACTTGAACTGAGGTAGACCAACCGTTGAACCTGAGGATTTTCTTCCAATGCGCGTACGACCGAAAGCGCCCCGTACGCGTTGACTTGGTCGTATTGAACATGCTGGGAATACGTAAAGGGTTCATCCACAAAAGCCGCCAAATGGATCAGGACATTCATGCCTCTGCACGCTTTCGATAACCGACGTGTATCAAGGATATCACCGCGCACGAAACGCACCTTATCCAGGACATCAGCCTCGCCACGCACTAAGAAAAAACGACGGTCGTTGCGAATCAGTTCATCGTACACCACGATGCTTTCGACCTCTTGCGAGGCATTCAATGCCTCGCACAACGAAGTTCCAACATATCCTGCGCCTCCTGTAATGATAATGTTCTGCTTCATGGTCGATCAGATGATGTGCAAGCCACATTCTACTTTGGCACTGCCTTCCCACCGACCGCTTCGGTCCTCAAAATCAAGGGCAGTCCACTTGCGTGTGCACGGAACGCATCCGATGCTTTTGTATCCGTCGTTTTCCAAAGGATGTCGTGGGAGGTTATGAATTTGAATGTAGCGGTAGACGTCTTTGGCAGTCCATTCCAACATGGGATGGTAACGGAGGACCCCCATGGCGTCCGTTTCGAGCCGCGCTTTTTCCGCGCGCACCTTGCTCTGGTCTGCACGGATGCCGCTGATCCAAACATCCCCCGGATGCAATAACGAGCGCATCGGCTCGACCTTATTCATGTGGCAGCATGCGTCAATGTCTGATGCGAACAAGAAATTACCTTTCTGCGTCATCTGCTCGGAAAACGTGCGTTCACTCCGAACCTTCAGCCACGATGCACCCAGTTTTTTCATGAGCGCATGGGCAAACAAATAGGTTTCTGGAAACAGAAAACCCGTGTCAATCAAAACCACCCTCACCGCGTCGCTCCTCAATTGCGACACCATGGAAAGCAAGGGGACACTTTGGGTTTGAAACGAAGAAGTGAGGTAAACCACACGACCTTCGGATTTAAACTGTGCGATATCAGAACGGAGAAAACCGAGCGTTTTCTCGAACAATGAAGTGGACGATGAGTCCTGCATATGAAGTGCTGACTAAAAAAATGGCGTGCCATTGTACGCGATTCGAAACTCGTTCATTTCCATGAAAACCCAAAACGGTTGTTTGCGGGAACGGCACAAGTGACGGAAATCTGACATCGAAAAAGTCAAGATTTCCATGAAAAAAACAAAAGCACCCGACCTCATCGAGACCGAGCGTTCACTTCATTTCGTCGGGGCGGCAGGATTTTCCGGACCGCTCCGCGGCCGAAAGATCAATCGCCTCCAAACCACAACAAAAACGCCCGGCCTTTTCGAGACCGAGCGTTCACTTCATTTCGTCGGGGCGGCAGGATTCGAACCTGCGATCTCCTGGTCCCAAACCAGGCGCCGTAACCGGACTAGGCCACGCCCCGAGCGCTGTAAGCGGGGGCAAAGATAGTCCAAATTATTCTGTGTGCAATTTCACCTGAAAGATTCTCCGGGAATCATTCCAATTCAAAGCCAGAACCCTACGCGACGACTTCCAACAAAAAAGCCAGCGCAATACACGCTGGCTTTTTAAAGCGGAGAGACTGGGACTCGAACCCAGGCGACGGTTGCCCGTCGACAGATTAGCAATCTGCTCCGTTACCACTCCGGCACCTCTCCTTCTCCGTGGACACTCGTCCGTCGAAGCGGCGACAAAGTTACGATAAAGCCTTGCCAAAACAACAAAAATGCTTATCTTACAACACTGAAATATTCTGACCGAAACACACTAACCATTTCTTCGATGAAAAAAGTTCTGATTCTCAGCGTGTTTGCTTTCTTCGCTTTTGCTGCGAGTGCGCAATCTGACGCTTCGACTTCTTCAAAGTCGACCACTTCTCAGGTAGCCCAATCCAAAAAAGATGCAGGTTCTTCAACGAAGAATGTAGCCTTAGGAGGTTCTTCCGCTACCGAGAAGAAATCTGACGCCACCTCAAAGTCTACTTGCTCAAAAGACGCCAAGTCATCGAGCAAAGACGGAAAAGCTTCTTGCAGCAAATCACAAGCTGCATGCTGCTCTTCAAAGTCTGCTGACGCAGGCGAGAAGAGTGCTTCTTGCTGCTCAGGCAAATCTGCCGAGAGCTGCTCGAAGGGCAAGAAAGAAGGAGAAGGCTCCAAAAAGGAGTAATTCTCTCGGTTCCGGGAAACCGGCACCATCAACCACCATCGCCGCGCCGAAAGGCGCATCATCTTGCCAGCGACTTGAATAAAGGAAGGCCATCCAAAGGGATGGCCTTCTGTCTTTTTCATTGAATCTTGAACAAGTCCATAGCGTCCCGTTCAGGGATCCATCCTCTGCTTAAAAGGTAAACCGCTCCTCAGCAATGTTGGCGATGTAATCTCCAATGGCAAGTGCGGCTGTAGCAGCGGGAGACGGCGCATTCAGGACATGGATATTTCGGTCGGTATATGAAATGCGGAAATCATCGCGGGTGTCGCCGTCTTGTGATAACAGGAGCGCGCGCACACCTGATCGTCCAGGGCGAAGATCGTCCATGGTCAAATCGGGAATCATCCGTTGCAACGTTTTCAAAAAGAGTCGTTTCGAAAACGCCCTGCGGTATTCGTTGATGCCGAAAGCCATATTTTGGAAGAACAGCTTCCACGTGCCTCCGTAACCGAGGGCCTCCATTGTGTCTTTCAAATCGAAGTCGGTTTTCCCGTATCCTTCGCGTTTAAAGGTAAAAACCGCATTGGGACCGCACTCAATCTCACCGTCCGTCATCCGCGTGAAGTGTACACCTAGAAACGGGAAATCAGGATTCGGCACGGGATAAATCAAATTGCGCACTTTGTGCTTGGCTTGATCGGTCAATTCGTAATAGTCACCGCGGAAGCCGACCACCCGCTCTTTCAAATCCACGCCGTCCTTTCGGGCCAAACGATCTGCTTGCAATCCACCACATACGACGACGTGCTTGGCTCGGAAACCGTCGCGGTTCTTGTTGGTCCGCACCACGGTTTCGTCGCCGTCCCGCTCGAAAGACTCCACCTCCTCCCCCAATCTTAAGGCACTGGACGGTTGAGCAGCGAGGGCCAACTCGACCATCTTGGCCGTGGCGGCGCGGTAATCGATGATGCCCGTACACGGAACCCACAACGCGTCAATGCCTTTGCAATGCGGTTCAATTTCGCGGAGTTGATCGGCGGTGATCCGCTCCAAGCCTTCGATTTCGTTCTGTTGTCCGATGCCGTGGATTTTTTCCAGCATCGGCAGCTCCGACTCCTCCACTGCCACCACCACCTTACCACACACGTCGTGCGGAATGTTGTGTTCCTGCGCAAATCGCACCAACGCACGCCGGCCTTCGACGCAGTTCTTGGCTTTAAGCGAACCCGGCGGATAATACAAGCCCGAGTGAATCACGCCCGAATTGTTTCCGGTTTGATGGTCTGCGAGCCCCTGTTCTTTTTCTACCAACAACATCTTCCGGTCCGGATAGCGCTGTTGCAGTTGGTAAAGCGTCGCCGCGCCGACAATGCCTCCGCCAACGATGATCACATCAAAGTCGGCCTGTACGTCTTTCGGTTCATTCATCGGCACAAAAGTACAACTGGAATTCGGTGAACGTGGCTATCTTGAACCCCATGAATGCACCGGAAACAGCCATTTCAACCAAGCGAATCAAAAACGCTTGGGCCATGTACGATTGGGCCAATAGCGTGTATTCGCTGGTCATCACAACGGCCATTTTTCCCATTTTTTACAATGCATTGACGTCGACCCGGGACGAATCGGGTGCCATTGTCAACGATGTTGTCATCTTCTTTGGAACGCAATTCATCAATACGCAACTCTACAGTTATGTATTGGCCGCGAGCTTCATCGTGGTCATCATTGCTTCCCCCTTGCTCAGTGGCATGGCGGATGTGTCCGGTAAAAAACTGCAGTTGATGAAGGTATTCTGTTATGTGGGATCAGCGGCCTGCATGACCATGTACTTTTTCGACGAAACGCACTTGGAGTGGAGCATGCTCAGTCTGTTCCTCGCGAACATCGGATTCTGGGGCAGCCTTGGGTTTTACAATGCATTTTTACCTGAAATCGCTCCTCGGGAGGAGCACGATCGCTTGAGTGCAAAAGGGTATGCCTTGGGCTACGTCGGCAGCGTGTTGTTGCTGCTCGTCTGCTTGGGACTCATCATGGGGGTCGGCGGGCACTTGACACCTTGGGCGTTCGTATTGGTGGGAGTTTGGTGGGTAAGCTGGGCGCAACCGGCTTTTCGGAAGTTGCCATCGAATCCCTACGGAAAAAAAGTCACTCGCGATTTGTTTTCACACGGGTTTCGGGAGTTGCGCAAAGTGGCCTCAGACTTGAAAGGCCAAACAAAACTCGTCCGCTACCTGTGGGCATTTTTCGTTCTTTCCATGGCCTTGCAAACCATCATGTTGATGGCTTCTTCGTTTGGCATCAAAGAAATCAACTTGGCGGATGATCAACTCATCATCGCCATCATCGCGGTGCAATTGCTATCTATACCCGGGGCGTTTTTCGTGTCTTGGATCAGCAGCAAACTGGGCAACATCCGAACGCTGATGGGCTGCATCCTGGTGTGGGTAGGCGTGTGCATATACGCTTACCAATTTGTGACCAGTGTCAACGGTTTTTTCGTCGCGGCGGGAATCATCGGTTTCATGATGGGAGGTACGCAAAGCCTGAACCGCAGCAGCTACTCAAAAATGCTCCCGGACACCGAAGACCACGCCTCATATTTCAGCTTTTATGAGGTGCTGGAAAAAGGTGGGCTCATCATCGGAATGTTTAGCTGGGGTTACATCGAAGGATTCACAGGTTCCATGCGGTCGAGCATCCTCGCGCTCATCATCTTTTTCGCCATCAGCATCGGCTTCTTGAGCTCCATTCCGAGGCGCCTCGCTATCTAAGCAGCGACGTCACTGCTTCGGTAAAAATGCGTGCTCGAGCAGTTCGAATTCCACCCGCCGGTTTTGTTGGCGTCCCCCTTCCGTCGCATTGTCTGCCACAGGCGTGCGGCTTCCGTGCCAAGCCAATTTCAACCGGGCCGGGTCCACTCCGCGCTCGCGCAATGCAGCCAGCACAGTTTCGGCGCGTCGCTCACTCAGCAATAAATTGTAAGTTTCCGAACCGATAAAATCCGTGTGTCCGTTGACTTCGACCACCAAAAAACGATTGAGGCGCATTTCCTCCGCCACTCCTTCGAGCTGCTCCCGCCCCTTTTCGGTCAAATCGGCCGAGTCAAAATCAAACAGCACGGCATCCCAGCGCACGTGTTCTTTTTGGTAGACCTGCCAAGGCGGATCGGTGACCCCGGCCTTGATTTCGCGATTGAGGCAACTGCAAGCGTTCGCATCCTCCACTGCATGCACGCGCACATCATCGATGTAGACATACGCCCAAGAACTGGCATCCGTGGGTGCATCACGCCGCTCAAGCACACGCAGCTTCGCGGGGGGCAGGAAGTTTCCAATGGTGATGAAAGATTCGCCGCCTTGCGCTTGGAATACGTCGCTCAATTTGGTCCAACTCCAGCGATCGCTCAGCATGTGCAGCCGGGGATTTTCAACCTGTGCAGGCAAATTCAGCCGTCCTTCTCCGACTTCACGAATTCCCTGCATCCCGAAATGCACACCCAATCCGTCCGTTATGAGTTTGCCCGCATCAGCGGCACACACCCACCATTCTACGCAAATCCATTCACCCGCTTCCAATGGCCGTTCCAACTCCGCATGCAGATATTCTCGGTATTCCGGTTTCGATGAAGAATACAGCACAATGCCGCTGTACGCATTTCCGTCCAACGGTTCCTGCAGACCGAATGCATTGCCCGGCACACCCGCACGCGTCCCTGCTGCGCACACATCGAAATGATCCGGCGTTCCCGCATTGGTCTGCTTCCACCCCTGCAACGTCTTCAACTCCGACTGCGTGAAATCATTCGGACACCACTGCTTCTCCTCAAAGCTTCCATTGGACACCAAATTCTGGGCGATCAAATTCCCGGTCAGAAAAAGCAAGGCAAAAGAAAACCACCCCCGCTTGCGGCGAAGGTGGTTCCGTAGATGTGAATGCGGATGGATGCGGGGCACCGCGTCGCGCTTATTTAATCAATTCAAAGACTACGCGACGGTTTTTCGCGCGGCTGATGTCAGAGTCTCGGGTGCTCGCAGGATCGGTCTCTTCCATGGAGTCCACCACAAAACGGTCTGCGGCAATGCCCAATTCTCCAAATTTATTGACTACCTCCTCAGCTCGTTTGTATCCCAATTCTCGGTAGCGCGGATTGATTTTACCTTCATTGAATTCATCCGTATCGGTGTGACCGATGACGCGCAACTTCCAAGAAGGGTTGTCCTTCAGGATATCCGCCAAACGTGACAAGGTCATCTCTCCAGCTCCGGTTGCGCGACGCTTCAAAAATGCATAGTAAACGCCCGAACCGGCGACAACCTCTTCTGCCGATGCATCCGGAGCTGGTGCCGCCTCACCGAAGACCAAGTCCGTGCGGACCTCGTCTGCTGCGGAACAAGCACACTGTGATTTGGCGTCAATGGGGGTCACCTTTACATTGTCGAGGTAGTAATAAGCATGTCCGACCTGAGAACCCATCACGCCCGAAGGCTTCTTTACTTTTTCTTCTTCGATGTCCTTATCGGAATGAAATCCGCCAATGATGATGTATTCCTCCTCACCCGTTCCGATAAACGTACCGCAAACCGTTTCCCAACCATCGACGAGTGACATGACTTTATCGGTCTTGTGCATGACGTCGGGAGTTCGAACGAGCAAGCCTGTGTTGCCTTGTTCAATTTTGCGATCGCTGAGAACCGCACCAATTCCGTTCACTGCGTAACGCGACAAATCGCTCAAGCTGATGTCGAAAGAAACGCAATAGAGTTGGTTTTTCTCGAGCG